>CBIHOZ010000136.1:0-20009 GCA_966211525.1 uncultured Chitinophaga sp.
AGCAGCTTCGAGTCCTGCAATTGGTTATGGTGTTAATGTGAGCAGCTATGGTGTAACGTTTGACTTCGATGATGTTGCTCGTCCGGTAGGTACAGGTTGGGATGCTGGTGCATTCGAATTCCCGGATGATCCGTCACAGGAGTGGACTCTATATATCAACGCAGGCGGTGATGTAGTGGACAATCAATGGGAACGTGATAAGCAAACACAGCCGCATCCATACTTTGATACTACATATCCATCCCTGACAACTGGTAGTGCCAGTTCTTTCTCGGGTGTAAATAACACCAATGCTCCGAATGCAGTGTTGGGATCATATCGCTATACCAGCGGAAGCGGAAACACCATACAGTATAATATACCGGTGCCGGAAGCAAATGAAACCTACCAGGTGTCGCTTTACTTTGCAAAGAAAGCGAGCGATACATTTACATCCGGTCAGAGAAGGTTTAATATACTAGCAGAAGGAAATTTAATAACCACCTACGATGTATATGATTCCACGTTGGCCGGAGCGAATTCCTATACCTTCACAACACAGGTGTCAGACAATACACTTCAGTTGAAGTTGGCTGCGTTGTCAGGAGCACACGCTCATATCAATGCGATAGCGGTAACCAATGTGATAACAGCAAATGCAAGTGCAGCCCATGTGGCAGCAACACAAGCAAAACGCGGAGTGTCGCTATATCCCAATCCTGTATCCAGCTATCTGGGTATTGCAGTCGATCCGAATAACTCGTATACCATTAGTATATCCGATTCCAGAAACCAGGTATATTCTACATGGTCAGTAAGCGGTGAAGAAAACAAGCAGGTGGATGTATCTGCTTTGCCAGACAACCAGATTTACTTTGTACACGTTCTGTCTGCCGATGGAAAAAAGGAAACCTATAAAGTTGTAAAAAAGCAACGATGAATGGGCAGTAGTCATAGATGATTCATCGGTAAATGTAAAGGCATAGGATCACGGATCGTATGCCTTTTATATATTAAGTTAAGAGTTCCTCTGTATGGATAAATAGTTTGTATTTCTATATCATACGTTGTGTGAAGTAATTAATTGATTGTATAATTTTCCTTTTTCCCGAGCAGGCGATCAGCTATGTTTCCCGTGTTCGGGTGTCTTCAAAAGTTGACTAGATATTGAAATCATCAGTGTTGATCTGTCGACAAAAAATTGTCAATAAGAGTTAACACTTCGTCAAAATTAGTTTCCAGCAACATGTGGCTTCCGTCAAGTATATATGTAGAGGCGCGGAGTAAATCGCGTTTGTAACAGTGTGCTTCATCTACACTGAAAAATACATCATGCTTTCCCCAGAGAATGAGGGCAGGAGGTTGGTGCTTCCGGAAATACTCCTGGAAGACAGGAAACATTTTAATATTATTCTCAAAATCACAATTCAGTTCAAACTGCATATCTATATTACCGGGTCTCTTCATGAGGTCCCAGTCCAGCATCCATAGTTCCGGACTGATCTTCGACAAAGATGCTTCAGGCACTCCGGCAGTATATTGCATCTTTACACCTTCTTCACTCAAGAACGCCGATATTTTTTTCTTCTTCTCAGGCGTAGGGTTTTGCCAATAGTCTTTTGTCTCATCCCACGCAGGGCCAATGCCTTCGTCATATGCGTTTCCGTTTTGGACAATGATTCGCTCAATCTTCTCGGGATGATTCACACACAACCGTAGGCCTATGGGACAGCCGTAGTCGTGTAGATAAATCGAGAATGACGTCAAGCCGATCGCATCGGTAAACCGGTTGATGTAGGCTGAGATGTTGCTGAAGGAATATTCAAAAACATCTTTACCGGGAAAAGCGCTAAACCCGAATCCCGGATAATCCGGAGCGACCAGGTGAAAGCGGTCGGACAAAGCTGTCATCAGATTTTTAAACATGACAGAAGATGTCGGGAATCCGTGCAAGAGTAATAGCGATGAACGGTTTTTATTTCCTGCTTCGCGATAGAAAATGTCAACGCCATCAACGTTAACCGATCGGTTGAAAATCTGTCTGCTCATACGTGTCTCATTTTGTTGATGCGGTATCGAACCTTTAAGTCCGTGCCAGCTAAAGTTGATCGGGTGCATGCAGTGCCGTGTGTCATCCGAAGTCCACAACTCCGATCAACAAAGCCTCATAAATTCTTTCATCGCGCTCCGAATTTTTTGAAAAGTATTTTTTAGAAATACGCTCAATTTCCAAGGATTAGCAATTTTTTCATGCGCATTAACCCTGTTTTAACCCGTAATCTAACCAAGGGTCGTTAACGTTTGCAGTCGAATTGCAAACGATGGTTACAAAGCAACTGCTTGAACGGACCAGCAACTTTTGCAAAGCAACATGTTCAACCAAAAACCATTTAAACCAATGACCAAAACTCTACGATTACTCTCGTACATCGTTTTGCTGGGGACGTTCTTCCTGTCGCTGAGTTCGTGCGACAAAGATGATGATCCCATCGGTACCAGTTTCGGTACAATAACCGGTACTGTTACTGATCAGGCAGGGCAACCCATCGCCAACGTTACGGTTACTGTTTCCGGTGTTAATGAAGAAGATTTATCAGCAACAACATCAGCCGATGGTAAATACGCCATCGACAATGTATCGATGAAGATACATGCCGTTACGTTTTCGAAGGCGGGGTGGCTGACGATCAGTAAAAGTGTTGACGCTAATGATTTCAACGAGAAGGTAGCGACAGCAAATGCTACACTTGTGAATGCTTCCGCTAAAATTACAGGTATGCTTGCAGATGGTGCGAACGGTGGAGCGCCTCTCGCCGGTGTAACCATAAGTGTTGGTGTAGCAGGAACTGTAACCAGTGGAAATGATGGCACCTATACCATCGAAAACCTGATCGTTGATAATTATACTGTTTCGTTCAGCAAAGCAAACTATGTTACCATTACCAAGCAGGTAACGCCTGCAGATTTTGTAGATGGTATCGTAACACTCAACATCACCATGGGAAGTCAGGAAGTGTTACGCGGCTTAACCGCGGATGATCTTTCTTCTGCCACCAAGTGGTACTACAACGAATATAGGGGCGGACGTAACGCTGATGCATATCCGCATTGGGACTGGGCTTGCGACTATATGTCTACGCTTGATTTCTGGGGCGCATGGCAGGAACAGAATGAAGGTACAACACTGCAGATCCGTAACAATGAAGATCAACGCAGCAATCCGGCAGACCTTAATGTTTTCGATTCATATATATACGGCAGTAAGCGCATCACGCAAGACAACAAGATACTTTCGTTGAGACTGCGTACGCACAATGCAGATGCCGGCAGTCCTGCGCACTTCGGTGTACAGGTAGTTGATCTTTCTGCCGCTCAACCAGTCGCAGTAAAAATCGGGGAGAACAAAACGTATGGCTCCGGTGATTATGCTGACTTCGAATTTGACTTGAGCAATTATATAGGCAAGGAAGTGATCATTGCTGTAGGTATATATCGTCAGGCTACAGGCGATTACTGGAAACAACTTGTGCTTCGCGCCATTCGCTTCGCTGACAAAAAAGTTGTGAGCTGGGATTGGCTGCCAGGTACAGAAGTTATACCGGGATGGAAGTTATCGCAGGAAACGGTGCGCTCTACCTTGCCGCACACGAAGAAATCATTCACAGGTTTAAGCCCTGTATCGGGTAACCGCGATAATTATGTTGATGCCTATCGTGCATGGCGCGGAGTTGCTCACGTAGCAGCAGAGTGGCATTTCGTTCCGCTGGTAAAAGATCCGGAAGTGTTTCCTTCCGAAGGCTATATTATCAAAACACGTAATACAGCAGATGTTAGTACAACCGTACCCGAAGCATACCTGTACGCCAAGTTTACGATAGGAGCGGGCAGCAACCAGTTCACATTTACCACGCGCAATTTCGGCAGCAACTATACATACTTCAAGCTTACGGCTATTGAGGATGACGGAACGGTAACACACCTGGCACCGCAGTCCAATACAGCACAAACTGCGAGCGCTGCTGACAATGGTTGCTGGAAATTCAAGCATGGCGATGGTGGAGCCGGAAACCCGGAAGGCTATGCAAAGTTCGTGTACGACTTATCTCAGTTTAACGGGAAGGATGTAACACTCGCCTTGGGTGTATACAACGGAGAGGCTAGTACAGGAGAGAACAAACTGGTGTTCCACACGATCAAATTGAACTAATAACGAATGAGACATACAATGAAATTATTTCGCACGATTACTACGGCAAGTCTTGCTTTGTTAATGACGATAGCGGCTTGCAGCGACACGGCTTCTGAAGATGGTCCTGTTAATCCGCCGAACGAAGTAAATCTGTCTGAACAAAATCTTCGCCGGGCTATGGAGCTTACGGACAATGCTGTCTCCGCGCATTTTACAGGAGATGGTATGGCGATGGCGAGATACTATAATCCCTATACCAATGTACGCTCGGAAGAGAAGGGCAGTGTGTGGATGTATACCAGTGCTATAGAAGCAGTGAATGCAATTCTTCATGCACTCGAAGCGCAGCGCGAACGTGGTAATGCTACACTTTACAACGAGAACTTCAACAAGTATACCGAGTTGCTGGACAAGCTGTATGACAATACAGATTACTACCTGGGAACATTCGAACTTACCAGCTATACGCAAACCAAAGAATGGTCGGTATACGGTGTAAACCGCGGAGGCTCGAAAGGTTCAGCACAGGTAGCAGGGATCGAGAATGTATATGACGATCAGATGTGGCTGGTGCGTGAATTCATCGAAGCCTATAAAGCAACAGACAATGCTGAGTACCTCGCAAAAGCAGAGTATCTCACAGCGTATGTACTCGATGGATGGGATTGTACTCGCGATGCCAACGGAGCCGAGCGCGGTGGTATTACCTGGGGGCCAGGTTATGTAACCAAACATGCTTGCAGCAACGGGCCAATAGTCAGTCCGTTGGTGTGGCTGCACGAGTTTTATAAAGACAAGAACTATGAAATAACCTACAGCTATATAGATGCAGCGGATAAAAAAACACGTGTAACCGAACAGGTAAAGAAAAGCGACTACTATCTGAATTTTGCCAAGAAGGTATATGCATGGCAGAAGAGTACATTGCTGCGCGGTGATGGTGTATACGATGATATGCGCGGAGGTTGTGCTCCGGGTAGTCCGCAAACAGAAACGGTGAATGGAACAGTCTATCGCAAGGGAATTACCTGCCAGGATCGTGTAGGTCCGGCAATTACCTATAACAGCGGCTCCATGCTTTCCGGCGGTGCAGATTTATACCGTGCCACAGGCGAGAATATATACCTGGAAGACATCAGCAAATTATCGGATGCAAGCTTCCAGTATTTCGCAAAGCTGGGACAGACGAAAGATGGTTACTATACCTATGATATCAGCGGCTTCCGAAACTGGTTCAACGGTGTGCTGATGCGCGGCTATGTAGATGTATACGCTGCCGATGGTACGGTTGCTGACTATATAGATTCGTTCCAGAAGAATCTTGACTATGCATACGACAACTTCCTATACAAAGGTTTTCTCCCGACAAACTTACTGGTAGGCTGGAACCGCGATACGGGTAAGAACAACACAGAAGGTATGTTCAGCTTTGCTTTTGCTGCTGAGTATGCTGTGCTGTCGCAATATGAACTCGAAAAATAAATAAGTCATAGAGCATTATGCTGAATACATACAAGCAACTATTAACACGACTGATGAAGTATTCCGTATATGGAATAATTTTTCAGTGCATTGTTTTGGCTCCCCTTGTTTCATCGGGAGCTATACAACAACGAATTACGGTAACCGGTACTGTAACATCATCGGATGATGGATCAGCTTTACCGGGTGTGAACGTAGTGATCAAAGGAACAACACAGGGAACTACCACCGATGCTGATGGTAAATATTCGATCGAAGTCTCGAATGGCGATGCTACACTTGTTTTTTCTTTTATCGGATATACTCCACAAGAGCAAACGGTAACAGCACGTACCGTTATAGATGTAGCACTCGTTGCCGACCTGCACGAACTTAGTGAAGTTGTGGTGGTAGGTTATGGTACGCAACAAAAAGTTACACTCACCGGGGCTGTCACGAGTATTAAAGGTGATGAGATGACGCGAACCAAAAACGAAAACCCGCAGAACATGCTGACGGGTAGAGTGGCCGGTGTTCGTGTATGGCAGAAGAGTGCGGAGCCGGGTAGCTTCAACAACGTTTTTGATATCCGCGGTTATCTCGGAAATCCGCTCGTAGTGATCGATGGAATACAACGTACCATGTCTGATTTCCAACGTCTCAATCCGAATGACATTGAAGATATATCGGTGTTGAAGGATGCTTCTGCGGCTATCTACGGTGTGCGCGCTGCGAACGGAGTTATACTCGTTACTACAAAAAAAGGAACGAAGGGAAAAACAGAAATATCATACAACGGTTCGTATACACTACAGCAGCCATCCGGTATGCCGAAGCTTGCTGATCCGTATCAGACCATGACGCTATATAATGAGAAGTCGATGAACAACATCAATGGCGGAAGCATTATATATGGCGAAGATGATTTCGAAGCGTTCCGCAGCGGAGCACGCAGATCTACCGATTGGAATTCATTACTCATCTCTGATTTCGCACCACAAACACAACACGATCTGAGCATCACCGGTGGTAACGATAAAACGCAATACTATATAGGAGGCGGCTATCTTTACCAGGAAGGTATATTTAAATCGGGCGATCTGAATTATCGCAAGTATAATTTACGAACCAACATTACTACGGAGCTTGCACAGGGATTAACGTTCAATATCAACCTGAGCGGAATGGCCGATCAGACCAATTCACCGCTGGCGCGTTCGGTGGATATCATTCGTAATTACTGGGCGCAAGGTGTATTGTTCCCTGCGTATGCCGATCCGGAAAATACGATGCTGAACTATGAAGGGTTGAATCTTGAAACCAACACCGTAGCCATGATGACTTCGGATGTATCCGGTTATAGGAAGTATAATCAGAAGAATCTTCAGTCATCAGCATCCCTTAATTTCGATTTTGGAACCGTGACAAGCACACTGGAAGGTTTATCGGCAAAGGGTTTGATCAGCTACGATTACCGTAACGATGATAATACAGCATTCAGAAGAGAGTACTATCAGTATATGTATAATACGGTGACCGGTACATACGATTCTAAACTATACAATGCAAGTTCTCCAAGCCAGTTGGCGCGCTCTATGTATGCGAAACAGCAAGTACTTGGTCAGTTCCTCCTGAACTATAACCGTACATTCGGTGATCATAAAGTAGTCGGGCTCCTCGGCTGGGAAAGTCAGAAGAGAAAAGGAGATAACTTCTATGCACAGCGAAATCTTGCCTTCGCTATGGATTATCTGCTCGGTGGTGTGAATGAAGCACAGTTAAGCGGTATGTATTCCGGAGACAATGATCTTTATGAGATCGCCAACAATGCGTTGTTCGGAAGAGCTAACTATACATTTGCAGATCGATATATAGCCGAGTTTCAGTTCCGCTACGATGGCTCTTCGAAATTCGTGAAAGACAACCAGTGGGGTTTCTTCCCTTCAGGTTCCATCGGCTGGCGTGTATCGGAAGAATCGTTCTTCAGAAATATAGATGCGTTGTCATTTGTTGATCAGTTGAAATTCCGTGCAAGCTACGGTGTAACGGCAGATGATGATGCGTTGAAGTATGACTGGTATCCCGGCTATCTATACCCGGCAACCGGAGAAAATGCAGAGAACGGTTACTATAATAATTATGCACCCGGCTATATGTTCGGTGGTGAGTTTGTAAATGGTGTATCGTTGATTGTACCGAACGAGCAGATCACCTGGTGGGAAGCGCGCACCTTCGATGTGGGCGTAGACTTCCAGGGATGGAATGGTCTCTTCGGTTTTTCACTTGATTACTTCGATCGCAGAAGAGATGGACTTTTTGCAAATCGTACGGGCGATGTGCCGACTGTTGTTGGTACCGGTGCACCAAGAGAAAATGTGAACAGCGATCGTCAATTTGGTATCGACCTCGAGCTCTCGCATCGTAACCGCATCGGTGAACTGTCCTATACTGTAAAAGCTATTGGGACAATTACCAGACGCGAACATTTGACGGCCGTAGAAAAAGGACCATGGGGTAACTCTTATGATCGCTGGCGTAACGACAACCTGAACAACCGCTATCAGGGTGTACAGTTCGGATATGAATCTGCCGGACGCTATACTAGCTGGGAAGACATCTGGTCTTACCCTATATATAAAGATCGTGATATACTTCCGGGGGATTACAAATATGAAGACTGGAATGGTGATGGCGAGATCAACGCTCAGGATGAACATCCGTACGCTTACGATCAGACACCATGGCTCAACTTCAGTTTGTCGTACGACTGCCAGTACAAAAACTTTGATCTGAACTTCCTCTTCCAGGGAACTGCGATGGGCTCCATGCAATATAAAGAACCACTCTATGCTATATGGGGAACTAACGGAGGTGGTACACTGGAGCAGTATACCGACCGTTGGCACCCTGTAGATCCGCTGGCAGATCCGTACAACCCGGAAACCCAGTGGGCGAGTGGCTACTATGGCTATACCGGAAGATACCCGCGCGAGAATTCAGACTTCAACCGCGTGAGCACAACATACCTGCGCTTAAAGAGCATCGAGCTCGGCTATACATTGCCGAAGAAAACGAGATTACTCTCTGCCATGAATCTGCGCGTGTTTGCCAATGCGTATAACATGTTCACGATTACAGGTGTGAAGTTTGTTGACCCGGAACATTCAGACGATGAACTCGGAAGATTGTATCCGCTTAACAAAACGTATACGGTGGGCGTTTCTGCCAAATTCTAAAATATATACTGAGAAAATTACGAGTTATAAACTGAAGCAAATATGAAAAGGATATATATAGTATTCCTGATCGGCTTATTCACTTTCTCCGGCTGTGCAGACCTTGATATACCACCGCCCAACGTTGTTGGCGATGAGACTCTTTTTACCAACGAGTCCGGTATCAAAGTATATATGGCCCGGATGTATAGCCGAATGCCGTTCGAGGATTTCAAGTACATGGCACAGTGGGGCTTTGAGTACAACGCATGGCTGGGTGCCATGGGTATAGAAGGAACCGGTGAAGCGCTGAACCGCGATGGAATCTGCTCGGCCTTTACAGGCGAAAGAACGCCTTATTGGACAGAGGCATTTGTATTGCTGCGCGATGCCAACTACCTGATTGAGACATTGCCGGAGTACCAGAGTAATTTTCCGGAGGTTACGTACAATCACTATTTAGGCGAAGCATACTTTGTGCGGGCCACGGTATTCTATTCTATGGCAAAACGTTTCGGTGGTGTACCGCTGGTAACAAAAGTTATTCGTTACCCGGGCGACCAGGACGAGCTTGAAGTGCCGCGCTCTTCGGAAGAAGACACCTGGAACCAGGTACTTGCAGACTACGATCAGGCTATATCTTTACTGCAGCCAACGAGTCCGGAAAGAGGATACGCCAACAAATATGTAGCACTGTCATTCAAGTCGGAAGCGATGCTATATGCCGGAAGTGTGGCAAAGTATAATGAGACAGTTACCGGAAGACTTACCGGTTTAGGACAGAAGACGGGTGTACGCGTAATGGGATTTGCAGCCGAATCAGCAGCAGCAGCTTCGAGAAAATATTTCAGAGAAGCATACACAGCTGCACGTGAAGTAATAACCAGCGGCCGTTATTCTCTCTATAAAAAGAGATGGGCTTCCGGTGATGCAGATGCGCAATACCAGAATATGGTAGATATGTTCAGCGACTTGACGAGTCCTGAAAATATATATGTGAGAGAGTATGGCTATCCTACCTTTACACACGGTTACGATGCCTATAGCGCACCCTTTATATTCAAGGCGCCACTCGCATCCGGTACATGTCCTACACTCGACTTCCTGGAGTTGTTCGAAGGTTTCGATCGTTACTCTGATGGTACGATCAAAGTTACCAACGGTGCTTCGAACACCGATGGAACATATTTGATGTATGATTCACCGATGGATTTCTTTGCCAACGCAGAGCCGCGTCTTCGGGCGTATGTGATCTTCCCGGGCGATGTATTCAAAGGAAAAGAAATTGAAATTCGTGCCGGTGTATTTACAGGACCAGCACCGGTTAGTCCGCTCTTCAACAATTATAGCTATGCAAGCGCTGAGACACGTTATCAGAATCTTCCGGCCTATACACAGGGATCAAAAACACTTTTCCTCAGTCCGCGCGAAGGAAACGGACAAGAGCTTGTATCCTACGAAGGACAGAATATAACAGCCGCTGGTGCTAACGGACCCTTCTATGATAATGGTGAAGGTTGTCTCACGGGACTATATGGTCGCAAGTGGTTGAATCCGGATCCGTCTTTCGAAGCAGGCGAAGGTAAATCTGCACAGCCTTTTATAATCATGCGCTATGCAGAAGTATTATTGAACGCAGCAGAGGCAGCAGTAGAGCTTCGATTGGCAGGTGAAGGTTCTCCGGATGGATCAGACCTGTTGCAGGTAGCAACGTCTGCGGTAAATGAAATCCGTGAACGCGCAGGCGCATCGTTGCTGGCAGGAAGTATTACAGCAGATATAGGAGGACGCAACATCGTTCGTAAAGAACGCCGTAAAGAACTCGCGCTGGAACATAAGACCAAGTGGGATCTGCGCAGGTGGAGAGTACAACACTACGAAGAGCGTGATGGCTTCTGGGGTGAATACAGACCGAAGGATGCTTTCAGTAACAATGCACGCTATCGCTTCCGCGGTCTGTATCCGTTCTTCTCTACACAAAGCGGAAAGTACTTCTTCGATGCGCGCTTCCAATGGGTAAGTCTCAAAACGTTCGAGTATAATATAGTGGATTACTACTTTGGTATACCGGGCGGTGAAGTATCGAAGAGTGCGGTAATCGATCAGCAACCGAACCGATAATGAATAACGAGTTATTTGATAATTAAGAATTACAGAAGATGAAGAAGATATCATATATACTATTGATCGCCCTGTTTTCTTTTACTTCCTGCAGTCTGTTTGAAATAGACAACAAGGAAGTACCCGCTGAAACCCTGCAGGGTGAAGTAGTGGATGTAGAAACCGGCGAACCTGTGCTTACCGACCAGGGAAGTGAAGGTATACGCGTGCGTTTGACAGAAGACAGCTGGGGCGATAACGCTACTCCCAACCCGGACTTCTTTTGCATGCCCGATGGCACCTTTCAGAATACAAAATTATTCAAGGGTACCTATCACATTCGTGTTGACGGACCGTTCATTCCGCTCATGCGCGAAGACGAGCGTGGTGTTCCGCTCGCAGATGAATCGCAGATCGTAAACATCAGCGGAGTTACGAAAGTAAAATTCGAAGTGCAGCCGTTCCTCAAAGTAGAGTGGGTGGAAGAACCTGAAGTAATCAATGGTAAAGTGAGAGCGAAGGTGCGTGTTACACGTGCTGTATCCGAGGAGGATTTTCGTAACAAGATTGAACCGATGGGCAGCTATAGCAACAGCTTCCTGAATGTTACCGATATTCAATTGTTCGTCAGCTATTCCTCTTCGGTGGGATACCGTGCGCGCGATGAACGTTGGTCGAATAAAATTGAGTATACCGGTTCTGCATTCAATGCATTGTTAGGACAGACTGTTACCATCGAGTCAACCGGTACTATACCATCGGGAAGAGTTGTCTTCATCCGCGCAGCGGCACGTATCAACTACGATACACCCAAAGGCAGTGGAACAAGAAGATGGAATTACAATGAACCTTTGCAACTGCTGATTCCATAAAATATAGGTTAGGTTTGGAGTCATCTCCGCAAGGAGGTGGCTTTAACCTTCGCCTTTTTCAGAGAGGGGGATGGGACATACTATCGGCTAGTAGCCATGCCGTTGTACGGACCACACCCTCTTTGAAGGAAGGTGTTTTTTATTTTTTTAACGAAAGAGTATTCATGCAAAAAACGATTATACTTTCCCTTCTGCTGGCACTTTCATTCGAAGGATATTCACAGTCTCAGCAAAAGAACAAGAAATCAAAAACGCAGGCGCAGGAGAAAACTACATTTCAAACTTCCAACCCCTGGAAGCCGGTAACGGATGTACGGGCTGATGTTGCTATCGTGTATAGTGTGAAAGATCATCATGGTAAAGGAAGTATGTCATTTGAAGAACGCGTGCAGAGCTGGCGCGACAAAGGATATACTACACATTTCATGACCGGTATAGCATGGGGAGAGTACCAGGATTATTTTACCGGGGGCTGGGATGGAAAGTGGCACCTGGATGAAGGACAGGTAACACAAAAAGGAGACACGCTGTGGCACGGACGCCTGGTACCCTATATAGTGCCTTCCACCAACTTCATTGCCTATATGAAGGAAAAGATTATCAAACGTGTTATCGATGCAGGCATTGATGCAATCTTCCTGGAAGAGCCGGAGTTCTGGGCACGTGCTGGCTATAGCGATGCTTTTAAAAGAGAATGGAAAGCATACTATGGATTTGACTGGCGTCCACAGCACGAATCTCCGGAGAATACATACCTGTCCAGCAAGTTAAAATATCATTTATACTATAGGGCTTTGAATGAATGCTTTACCTATGCAAAAGAGTATGGCAAGAGTAAAGGTATGAATGTACGTTGTTACGTGCCGACACACTCCCTGGTAAATTATTCGCAGTGGATGATCGTAAGTCCGGAAGCGAGCCTGGCATCGTTACCTTGCGTAGACGGATATATAGCACAGGTATGGACCGGTACATCGCGTGAGCCCAATTACTTTAACAGAAAGATGAAGGAACGTGTGTTTGAGACAGCGTTTCTCGAGTATGGTTCCATGGAGTCGATGACCGCACCTACCGGGAGAAAAATGTTTTTCCTGACTGATCCGATCGAAGACTGGCCACGCGACTGGGCAGACTATAAGAAGAATTACCAGGCAACCTTTACAGCGCAATTGCTATACCCAATGATCGCTGACTACGAAGTAATGCCGTGGCCCGATCGTATATACGAAGGATACTATCGCACCAGTGCGAATAGCGATAAGAAAGAACAGATCCCGCGCTTTTACTCAACACAAATGCAGGTAATGATCAATACCCTGAACAACATGCCGCTGTCCGGTAACAACGTTAGCGGCTCGCAGGGTATAGGAGTTCTCATGGGTAATTCCCTGATGTTTCAGCGCTTCCCCGTACATGAAGGGTATGAAGATCCGCAGTTGTCCAACTTCTACGGGCAGGCACTGCCATTGCTGAAGCGCGGTGTTCCGGTAAAGACAGTTCATATCGAAAATGTATCCTTCCCCCAGACGTGGAAAGAACTTAAGATACTCATCATGTCTTATTCGAATATGAAGCCGATGGATCAGACTGCGCACGATCACATTGCCGAGTGGGTAAAGAACGGTGGTGTACTGGTATACTGTGGTCGCGATGAAGATGCATTTCAGCGTGTACAGGAGTGGTGGAATACGAATGGAAATACGTACAAAAGTCCTTCAGAACATCTGTTTGCGAAACTGGGGTTGAAAGAACCGGTTACGGCAGGTGAATATATATACGGCAAAGGCAAGGTATATATCATGCGTAACGATCCGAAGGAATTTGTATTAAAGGAGAACGGTGATGAAGCATTCATCCATACGATTAAAAAATTGTATGAAGCGAAGACATCGGAAACGCTCGTGTATAAAAATCACTTCACACTGACCCGGGGACCGTATGAACTCATTTCAGTAGTGGATGAAAATTCAGATCAGTCTTCCTATACCATGAACGGCAGGTTCATCGATCTGTTCGATCCTGAAATTCCGGTACTGACAGAGAAACAGGTGCGCCCGGGCGAGCAGGCATTTTTATACAACATCGATCGTGTTAAAAATCACCAAACACCACAAGTACTCGCAGCTGCTGCAAGGGTATATGAAGAGAAAGTAACAAAGAACGGATACGCATTTATAGCGAAAAGTCCGCTGAACACTACGAACGTGATGAGAGTTCTGCTGCCTGCAAAAGCAAGCAAAATACAAGTGACTGATGCTGCGGGTAAATCTATACCTGTGCAGTCTTCGTGGGACGCAGCAACCAAAACATGTTTTCTTAAGTTTGAAAATAATCCCGAAGGAGTTCACGTAAAACTGAGTTGGTAAAATACCACTACATATATAGATGTATAAATTTAATTAATGTCAAAATAAGATTAACAAGTAGAGATGAGGAAGAAAATTGGTTTAATAGGGCAGGTATTTTTTTTATGGTGTCTTATTCTGAAAGTGAATGCACAAGTGTCTGATCCGGTCAGCTATGTTAGCACACTGGTAGGAACAAATTCAAAGTTCGAATTGTCAACCGGGAATACATATCCTGCAGTTGCATTACCATGGGGCATGAATTTCTGGTCGCCACAAACCGGTAAGATGGGAGATGGCTGGATGTATACCTATACGGCAGACAAAATCAGAGGATTCAAACAAACGCATCAGCCGAGTCCGTGGATGAATGACTATGGACAATTCTCACTTATGCCGGTAACAGGCAAGGCAGTGTTTAACGAAGATGAAAGAGCAAGTTGGTTTTCTCATAAAGCGGAAGTTGCCAAGCCGTATTACTATCGTGTACATTTGGCGGACCACGATGTAACAACGGAAATAGCTCCGACCGAACGAGCCGCAATATTCCGCTTTACCTTTCCGCAAAGTAAAAATGCATTCATCGTTACCGATGCCTTCGATAGAGGATCATACATAAAAGTTATACCGGAAGAGAAGAAGATAGTAGGGTATACCACGCGCAACAGCGGAGGTGTTCCGGAAAATTTCAGAAATTACTTCGTCATCATTTTTGACAAGCCGTTCTCCTATATAGCAACCGTTAAGGACGGCACGATCACGGAAGGGGCGAAGGAGTTTACAGGAAATCATGCCGGTGCAATAATCGGTTTTTCAACAACGGATAACGAGCAGGTACATGCACGTGTAGCGTCATCGTTCATCAGCGAAGAACAGGCGCTTCTTAACCTGAAAGAACTGAATAACGCTGACTTCGATAAAATTGTAAGCAAAGGGAAACAACGCTGGAATGATGTGTTGGGTAAGATCAAAGTTGAAGATGATAACATCGATAATCTCCGTACATTCTATTCTTCATTCTACCGATCAGTTCTGTTCCCGAGAAATTTCTCGGAGACCGATGCCAATGGAAAAGTAGTACACTATAGTCCATACAACGGAAAAGTGTTGCCAGGCTATATGTATACCGACACCGGCTTCTGGGATACGTTCCGCAGTTTGTTTCCGTTCCTGAATTTCCTGTATCCTTCTGAAAATGCAAAGATGCAGGAAGGTCTTGTGAATGCTTACAAAGAAAGCGGCTTCCTTCCCGAATGGGCGAGCCCGGGTCATCGCGATATCATGGTGGGGAATAACTCTGCTTCGGTAGTTGCCGATGCTTATTTGAAAGGCGTACGCGGTTATGATATTGAGACATTGTGGGAAGCGCTGAAGCATGGCGCCAACAGCGTGCATCCTGTAGTTTCTGCTTCCGGCAGAAAAGGTTATGATCAGTATAACAAGTATGGATATATACCGAACGATATAGATGTAGATCAAAACGTAGCGCGTACGCTGGAATATGCGTATGACGATTGGACAATCTATCGACTGGGTAAAGCACTGAATAAACCAAAGCATGAAATTGATATCTATGCCAAACGTGCACTGAACTATAAGAACCTGTATTATCCGCAGCGTAAACTGATGGCAGGCCGTGCACGCAACGGATCGTTCTCAAGTACATTTGATCCTGCCGACTGGGGTCGCGATTTCACCGAAGGAAACAGCTGGCACTACTCGTGGTCTGTGTTTCATGATCCGCAAGGACTCATTGATCTGATGGGTGGACAAAAAGAATATATAGCGATGCTGGATTCGGTTTTCATCATTCCGGGTTCAAGAGGAATGACGAGTCGTTCGATGATTCACGAAATGCGCGAGATGCAGGTAATGGACATGGGACAGTATGCGCACGGCAATCAGCCAATCCAACACATGGTATATATGTATAACTATGCCGGTGAACCGTGGAAAGCACAGTACTGGGCGCGCGAAATTATGGATAAACTATACGCTGCAACGCCCGATGGATATTGTGGTGACGAAGATAATGGCCAGACTTCTGCGTGGTATGTATTTTCTTCGTTAGGGTTCTATCCGCTGTGTCCGGGCAGCAACGAGTATATCCTGGGATCACCGTTGTTCAAGTCTGTCAAGATCAAATTGGACAATGGAAAAGAAATTGCGATTACCGCCAATAACAATTCGAAAGAAAATCGTTATATATCGGAGATGAAGCTGAATGGTAAAGTATACACCAAAAACTACCTGACGCACGAAGACCTGATGAAAGGCGCAACGATCAATTTCAACATGAGTGCTTCGCCTAATAAAAAGAGAGGCGTGGAGAAGAGCGACTTCCCATACTCATTCTCAAACGAAAAATAAACCGAAACAGAAATCTACTGTATGTTCAAAATATCTTTAAATCAGATACTGGCAGTTTTTGTTGCCGTCACGCTGGCTTCCTGCGGAAAGCAGGAGGTGCAGAAAAAGGAAGAAGCAGGTTTGGCATTCCGTGCTCCAGCCTATCCGTTGATCACCATTGATCCCTATACCAGTGCATGGTCAACGTCCGATCAATTATTTGACAGCCCGGTAAAACACTGGACCGGTAAAAATCATTCGTTGATAGGTGCCGTGCGTGTTGACGGAACAGTATATCGCTTTCTCGGAAAGGAAGAGATTCCGTTACAGCCTGTGCTACCCGATGCAAAACAGGAACCGTGGCAAGGTAAATATGTAACCAAGGCACCCGCAAAAGGCTGGGAGACTCCGGAGTTCAAAGATGCTTCGTGGCAAAGTGGTAAAGCCGGCTTCGGTACACCCAATACATTTGAAACCAATACACCGTGGCAGACCAAAGAGATATGGGTGCGCAGAGAATTTACATTGCCTGCTGTAAATGACAACAGCGAACTATACCTCATCTATTCACACGATGATGATTTTGAATTATACCTGAACGGCAAGGAGATTGTGAACACCGGCAATCGCGCCAAGAATGGTGTTACCATGAAACTCGACAAGAGTTTGTTAAACACCAATGGTAAAAATATCATTGCTGCACATTGTCTCGATCGCGGTGGTCTTGCGTATGTTGACTTTGGTATTTACAAGGAGAGTGATCAGCAACCTGTATTTGCTCAGGCTGCTGTACAGAAGAATGTGAAGATCACGGCTACACAAACCAAGTATGATTTCACTTGCGGCCCGGTAGATCTGCGTGTTGAGTTTGCGTCACCGTTATTGATGGATGACCTCGATTTACTTTCACGCCCGGTAAACTATATCAGCTATGAGGCTGTCTCAAACGATGGCCAGTCGCACGATGTACAGGTATATTTCGATGCTACACCCGAATGGGCTGTTAACGAACTGAACCAGGAAGTTGAAGTAACAACGGGTAAAACGGGAGATATACAGTTCGTGAAAACCGGAACTACGGAGCAGCCTGTTTTGAAAAAGAATGGCGACAATGTTCGCATTGACTGGGGCTATTTTTACATCGCGTCCAAAGAATCAAAAAATAACGGACTGGCTATGGGCGACTTCACGGCGGTGAAAAAGTCATTCATTGAGAATGGTAAAGTAAATCCTTCCGGTGAGAAGATCACGGCCGTTCTCTCGAACACCATGCCGGTGCTTGCCTATACTGACAATCTTGATAAAGTTTCATCAACACCGGCAACAGGATATGTAATGCTGGCATACGATGATGTTGAATCGCTGCAGTACTTTGAAAAAAATCTGAAAGCCTGGTGGACAAAAGACGGACAAGTTAGCTTTGATCAGGCGCTGTCAAGTGCAGCAGCAGATTATGAAAATGTAATAGCACGTTGTGATGAATTTGATAGCAAGGTATATAATGATGCACGCGCGGCAGGTGGTGAAAATTACGCACGACTTTGCCTGCTGGCATACCGCCAATCTATAGCGGCACACAAACTGGCAAAAGATCCGCAGGGTAATATACTCTTCTTGTCGAAAGAAAATTTCAGCAATGGTTCGATCGGTACAGTAGATATAACGTATCCTTCTGCTCCGCTATATCTCAAGTATAATCCGGAACTTCTGAAAGGAATGATGAACCCGATCTTCTACTATACCGAAAGTGGCAAATGGACAAAACCTTTTGCAGCACACGATGTTGGTACATATCCGCAAGCGAATGGACAAACGTATGGAGGCGATATGCCGGTAGAAGAGAGCGGCAACATGTTGATCCTGGCAGCGGCCATTGCCGATGCAGAAGGAAAAGCGGACTATGCCGAAGCGCATTGGGAAGCGTTAACCACGTGGGCCAACTATCTACTGGAGTATGGTCTTGATCCGGAGAATCAACTTTGTACAGACGACTTTGCCGGACACTTTGCACACAATGTAAATCTTTCTGCCAAGGCGATTGTGGGTATAGCAGGCTACGGTAAACTTGCGGATATGCTTGGTAAAAAGGATATAGCAGCGAAATATACCGGTGAAGCCAAAAGGATGGCACAGGAATGGGTAAAGATGGCGGATGATGGCGATCATTTCCGCCTGACGTTCGATAAACCCGGAACGTGGAGCCAGAAGTATAATCTCGTTTGGGACAAGTTGCTGAAGCTTGGCATCTTCCCGGACAGTGTATTGCAAAAAGAAGTTGCGTACTATCTGACCAAGCAGAATAAATATGGTTTGCCATTGGACAATCGGAGAACCTATACCAAAGCTGACTGGATCGTTTGGACAGCTACGTTGGCGAACGACTCAGCAACGTTTCAGAAATTCATTGACCCGCTATATGGTTTTGTTACCGAAACACCGGATCGTGTTCCGATGAGCGACTGGTATGAAACGCCAGACGCCAAGCAAGTAGGATTCCAGGCACGTTCCGTAGTAGGAGGGTACTATATTAAGATGTTGGAGAGACGGTAGGCGTTAATCGTTAACCGTTGGTTAGTCGTTATAAGTTAATCGTCATTTGGAAAAATCTGATAGTGGATACTTAACGGAAGACACAAGGGAGATAAACCTTGTGTCTTCTTTTATTTATACTGAAAGTATAAAGTATTGAAAAGAGTTGTGCTTACTGTTATTGTGCTGGTAAGTCCTGCACTTTCGGTGTGTGACGCTATCGTGCGACTAGCTTTATTACGTTATAGCCGCTGTGACACAAGCCAGGCGAGTGCATCGCCTTCATCATTAAAATAGTTTATAATCAGATTACCGTGCGGACTGCGTGTTTCGTGAATTGACATTTTTGCAAAAATATTATGAGACACAACCAATGCGAGTATTTTAATACCCTCCTTTATCATTTGGGGGAACCAAACATTTTTGACTAATTCTTGTCCACCAACAGGATATACACTCTTACGTAGGTTTACCAGACACTTCTTAAGTTTATAATGACGTATCATCTCAAACTCAGTCATGATTACTTCTACGAACTCATCGAGGGAGACGGTCCCCTTAAACGTTACCTGTAAACACGCAGCATCGGCGTTGTGGATGCATGTTGCATAACTTCGGATAAAATCGATCATGTATATTGCTTTATGTTACTGGAAATCCACATGCAATAGAGATTAAAGACATTGTTAATCAATAGTTATTAATTCACACCATTGAAGAATATATATCATCTTGTTATAAACCATTCAGCAGCTAATAAGAGAAGATGGATAAAATGCAGGCTATATATTGTATATGCTTTATAGTTGAAAATTAATGCCACCCAATAACATCATAGCGGTTGCATCACCATGATAGTATTCACGACTTTTTTCAGCCAACAGATTTCGTCCGGTCATAAAGATAGTTACTTCTTTAACCGGTGAATAAGCTAATCGCGCCTGCAACAGAAGTTTACCTTCAATATGTT
>CBIHOZ010000137.1:0-19889 GCA_966211525.1 uncultured Chitinophaga sp.
CACGGTACCAAAACGAAGATGTACACTTAGTTTTGTGGTTCCTGCTATAGCCGGGTAATCCCGTTGCTTGTGATATTTTTCAATCACTGATGTTTTGATGACGCGCTCCGGAAATATAGCCTTCACATCTTCAAAGCCTATATCTTTTAAGGTTGGGATGGGAAGCGGTTCTGTTCTCTTAAAATTGCTGAAATACTTTTCAGTGGGGTAGCTCTTTATGTAAAAAGCATTCAGTGTTGCTTTCCATTTTTTGCTATAGGGTGTAAATACGGTATAGGGTGCACCGTTGTCTTTTACCACTTCGTCTTTTTCAAAGATCACATGGTCTTTAAATGTTTTGAACGCAATACCTTTTTCTTGGAGTATAGAACGAACGGTCTCATCGCGGGTTAAGGCATACGGTTCGTAATCATGATTGGTATATACTGCCTTCGGACGAATGCTTTTATAGAAATGTACCGGGTCATCATATACTACCAATAACGAAGAACCAAACTTGGTAAGTTGTTGCTGCAGGTATAGCAACGACTCGCGAATAAAAACAATGCGCTTGTCTTCTTTGTCTTCGAGGTCGTTTAGAATAACCGTGTCAAAAACAAAAACAGGAAGTACGTTTTCGTTTTCTTTCAATGCATGGTATAGAGCAGCATTGTCTTCGAGACGTAAATCTCTTCGGAGCCACATCACGGTTGTGTGCTCGTCAATAACGTCTCGTATCGCTGACTTAGCTTTCATGCTTACTCATTTAAACAGTAAATACCATTCCACTTGCTTTAACAGTCGGGTGGTAGCATTGTTCAGGGAGAAAACAGAATTGTTGTCAGTTCGGAAGCAATATAAGTTCCGGGTGGCGGATGATCAGCTTGAACCAGTAGGTATAGTGGTCAGGATTATCAGCAATATCTTTTTTGAGAGCCGCGATATCCACAAATTTCCACGCTTCTACTTCTTCGGTATTAATCACCGGGTCGCCATCAAATATAGCGGTATATACGTAGTCGAGTTCGTGCTCGGTTAATCCGTGATCGAGTGTGGCTTTGTAGATAAATTTATAGGCGAACTCCGTTTGCAGATCAATGCCCATTTCCTGTTTCAATTTTCTGCGCGTGGCTTGTTCCATGCTTTCTTCCGGCAGTGGGTGACTGCAGCAGGCGTTGGTCCACAAACCCCCGCTGTGATATTTGGAGGCTGCACGTTTCTGCAATAGTATTTCCCCTTTGGAATTGAAAAGCAAAATAGAGAAGGCTCTGTGAAGCACTCCTTGCCTGTGCGCTTCGAGTTTTTCCATCGTGCCCACAATATTGTCGCGCTCATCTACCAGAATGACTTTTTCCATCAGAGCATATTAAGTTGATGTTTCACGTATGAATAGGCGAGGAGTCTTGCTTTATGTCGGTTACGAATGCGGATACGGTTCTGCAGTACATTTTCAGAAGGCGTATTCCGTATCTTTTTAAAGAGCGCAAGATAATAAACATACGCCACATAAACTCCGAAACGAGCCGAACGCGGAAGTTGTTTTATACCGATATAGCCCTGGTAGAAATCCTGAGCAATGCTCTCTTCAATTTTACTTTTGCAATCTTCGTTGAATTGATGGAGGTCCAGTCCGGGAAAGTAGGAGCGACCCATCCCGATAAAATCTGCACGGAGGTCGCGGAGAAAATTTATTTTTTGAAACGCAGATCCCAGCCGCATAGCGTGTGGCTTCAGTTGACTGTAGAGTGCTAGGTTGCCATTGCAGAATACCCGCAGGCACATTAACCCCACTACCTCGGCAGATCCCAGTATATATTCGTGGAATGTATCTTCGCTATATTCTTTTTGGTGTAAGTCCATCTCCATGCTGTGAAGGAACTGCTCGATGAGTTCGTCTTCAATCTGAAAGCGGTTTACAGTTTCCTGGAAGCTGTGAAGAATCGGGTTAAGACTTATCTTCTCGCGGATGGCACGATACGTATCTTCTTTAAAACGCGCGAGCAGCGTGGCTTTGTCATGATCGTGAAAGGTATCAACAATCTCATCGGCAAAGCGCACAAATCCATAGATCGCATAGATCGGATCGCGAAGCTCTTTAGCCAGGCAAAATATACCAAGCGAGAACGAAGTGCTATATATATTGGTGGTTATGCGACTACACCGGATGGAAACTTTGTCGAAGAGTTCCTTCATACGTTTCAATTTATAGTTCTGAGTTTTGTCTCATCAGTTCACGTGCTACTACTTCACCCGAGATGATGGATGGTGGAACACCCGGCCCCGGCACCGTGAGCTGTCCTGTATAAAACAGATTACTTACCTTTTTGTTAACGATAGAAGGTTTAAGATTTGCAGTTTGCAGCAACGTATTGGCAAGTCCGTATGCATTACCTTTAAAAGCATTGTAGTCTTCTATAAAATTATTGTGCGCGTAACTGCGTTTGTACACAATGTGATTTCGTATGGCTTGTCCGGTTAAATGCTCAAGCCTTGTGATAACGCTATCAAAGTATCTTTCACGAATTTCTTCGGAATCCTGCAGGCCCGGGGCTACCGGAAGCAGTATAAATATATTTTCATGTCCTGCCGGAGCTACTGTGTTATCGGTTTGTGAGGGACATGATATATAGAATTGAGGTGCCGATGGCCATTGCGGCTGTTCATATATTTCGCGTGCATGCTTCTTAAAATCCTGGTCGAAGAACAACGTATGATGCAGCAAGCCTTTTAGTTTTTTATTGATGCCCAGGTAAAATATCAGGCTCGAAGGCGCCATTACTCTTTTCTCCCAATACACTTCGCTATACCGGCGATGCGTAGCAGGCAATAACTGTTGTTCAACATGATGATAGTCTGCACTGGCAATAATATAATCGAACGAACGAAAGGCTCCATTTACGATTAGTCCTTTTGCTTTGACAGCATTCATTTCAAGTCGCTCAACGTTCGCGTTGAATTCGAACGTGACGTTCAGCGATCGCGCGAGAGCCACCATGCCTTCTATAATTTTATACATGCCACCCTGCGGATACCAAGTCCCCAGCGCCATGTCGGCATAGTTCATCAAACTATAGAGTGCGGGTGTTTTTTCGGGTGTAGCCCCCAGGAATAATACTGGAAATTCAAGAAGCTGAATCAGTTTTTCGTTTTTGAAGAACTTGCGGATATAGCTTGCTATAGATTGAAATACATGCAAGCGTAAAGCACCTTTCAGCAGATTGATGTCCATGAACTCGCGCACCGATAGTCCCGGTTTATGCACGAGATCATTTATACCGATGTCGTATTTATACTTTCCTTCCTCCAGGAATTGCAATAGTTTTTTGCCACTTCCGGGTTCGATCGTTTCAAACAATTTACAAAGAGCATCAGTGCCGGCCGGAATATCCAGCACATCATCTTTACTATATACAATTCGATACGATGGATCGAGTCGCTGAAGCGTATAGTAGTCAGACGCCTTCTTGCCGAAATGGTTGAAGAAGTTTTCAAAGACATCCGGCATCCAATACCAGCTGGGGCCCATATCAAAGGTAAAGCCGTGTGCCTTGAACTGGCGTGCTCTGCCGCCGGGCGAATCATTTTTTTCAAACAACGTTACAGCATGTCCTTCTTTAGCAAGGTAACACGCTGCAGATAGTCCTGAAAATCCTGAACCTATAACTGCAATACAACTCATGCGCGCGGGGATGTTCTGGAAGTTACTTAATATCCTTGTAATCTTTTCTGAATTTCCTTTCGCGCATGAAAGATTCTGTTCTTTACTGTACCAATGGGTATATTCAGGTGCTCGGCTATCTCATGATATTTATACCCGGAAGTATACATTTTAAAGGGTATGAGAAATTCATCCTTAACATGATTCATGTTGCGCCAGATCTCTTTAAACTCCAGACTCTCCTGCGGCCGGTTGAACGTGTGTTCCTCTTCAACCTGCAGAAAGTATAGATCCTTCGTGGTGTCATTCGATGTACGTGCGCGTTGTGCTTTGCGGTAATTATTGATGAACGTATTCCGCATAATTGTAAAGAGCCATCCCTTCAGGTTCGTGTCGCTCCTGAATTTGTCACGATACATCAGCGCTTTCAGCATGGTGTCCTGCACGAGGTCATGCGATTCTTCCCGGTCATTCGTAAACCTCCTGGTAAACGACTGAAGCGTGCTTCTTAATCCGGCAATCTCGAGCGTGAATTCAGCGGCATTCATATTGTTTAATTAACTGTTTTAAATGTTAAACAAAACTAAACTTTAAAACTTGTAAAGTCTAATAATGTTTAATAAAAATGTAAAAATATTAAACAAAATAATATGCCTGAAAATAAGACTTGCCGGGCTTTCACAGTCCGTCCACGGTTTTTTTGAAGAAATAAAGATTAGTGCTGCAAGAGCGCTTTCAGGTCTGTAGCGGTTGAGAAGAACCGGATGTTTTTGATGGAAGTGTTTTTCAAATGCAGGGTCTGCATTCCGGAAGCATAAATTTGGACAGCCGGAAAATCGTGCGACAGCTTTTCGAAATACTGCTCCCTGTTTTTCATGGGAGAGATAACCGATGTGATCAGTATCTGTGGCTGATGTATTTTTACAACGCTTACCAGGTCCTCATGCGGTACATTTTGCCCGAGGTAGTATGTTCTGTAGCCGAGCATACGCGAGAGGTAATGATTGAAGAGAAGTCCCAACTCGTGCATTTCACCTTCGGGAAGAAATAGAACAATTCTTCGTGCTGTTTTGGCAGGGAGTTGTAACCCATCAATGGCCACTATAATTTTCTGACGAACAAGATTGGACATGAAATGTTCGTGTGCCGGTGTAATGTGTTCCGCCTGCCACAGTATACCTATCTTTTCCAGGAAGGGATATATAATTTCGGTAACGGTTCGTTCAAAGCCGTAGCGAAGTATAATGGTGCTTAGTACTTTTTCGAAAGCTTCTTCTTCCATATCGATCATGGCGAGTATGAGCTGATCGATATATACACTGGTATCGCTTTTAACTTCACTGATCTCTAAAACCTTCCGGTTCATTTCCGCCATACTCATGTCGGCAATGTGCGAGATCTTGATACCGTTATTATTGAGAAGCGATACGTTGATGATCTTTTTCAGATCGTCATCGGAATAGAAGCGAATGTTGGTGGTAGTGCGTGAAGGCTGAATGATCTTATGGCGCTTTTCCCAAATGCGAATGGTGTGCGCTTTAATACCCGACAGCTTTTCAAGCTCTTTGATTGAATACTTACCCATCTCAATCTTTACAAACCTAAAACCCCTGGAAATGAAAAATGTTTTTTGCCATGCGCATAAATTTTAATTTTATTTCCAATGGCCATAGATAGCGTAAAAGTAGGAAAAGATTGGTTTGAAGCGAGGGGATGGCAGCCTTTTCCGTTTCAGATTGAAGCCTGGCAGGCATACCTCGATGGCTATAGCGGATTGGTGAACGCACCCACCGGCAGCGGTAAAACCTATTCGCTCATGATGCCTATCGTGCTGGAATTTATCCGGAATAACCCTGACTATAAGAAAAGAAAGAATAACGGACTGCAGGCAATCTGGATCACGCCCATACGTGCACTGTCTAAAGAAATAGAACTGTCGGCTAACCGGTTGATTGAAGGACTTGAATTACCGTGGAAAGTAGGCGTTCGTTCGGGCGATACATCGGTAAAAGAACGTGCACGGCAAAAAGAAAAACCGCCGGAGTTACTCATCACCACACCCGAGAGTTTGCATTTGCTACTGGCACAAAAAGGCTATCACGATTTTTTCAAAGACCTGAAGGTGCTGGTGGCTGATGAGTGGCACGAACTGATGGGGTCCAAACGTGGTGTACAGGTAGAGCTGGCGTTGTCGCGCCTCAAGCGTGTAGCGCCTGCGTTGCGGGTGTGGGGTATATCGGCAACCATTGGCAACATGGACGAAGCGCTGCAGGCGTTGCTCGGTAATTATTACTACGAGAAGAAATATAGTGTGATCCGGGCCGACATCGAGAAGAAGATCGAGATTGTTTCCATACTGCCCGACTCCGTTGACAAGATGCCGTGGGCGGGGCACCTCGGTATACATTTGTTACAAAAAGTTATAGACATAGTAAAGGAAAGCAATACTACGCTCATCTTTACCAACACCAGGTCTTTTGCAGAAATATGGTATCAGAAGATGCTGGACAAGGCGCCTGAGCTCTCCGGACTAATGGCCATGCATCACGGTTCGATCAGCCAGGAGCTGCGCAGTTGGGTGGAAGATCAACTGCACGAAGGTAAACTCAAAGCCGTAGTGTGTACATCCAGTCTTGATCTCGGTGTAGACTTTCGTCCGGTAGAAACCGTGATACAGATTGGCGGTCCGAAGGGAGTCGCTCGTTTTTTACAACGTGCCGGTCGAAGTGGTCACCAGCCCGGTGCTGTAAGTCGTATATACTTTGTTCCTACACATTCGCTGGAGCTGATGGAAGCCGCGGGTATACGCGAAGCCGTGCGGAAGAAAATTGTTGAAGATCGGTTCCCCTATATCCGCTCGTTCGATGTACTCATGCAATACCTCATCACGCTCGCTATATCCGAAGGCTTTGAGCCGAATGAGATCTTCGAGGAAGTAAAAGGCACCTTCAGTTTTTCGTCCATGACAGAAGATGAGTGGCTGTGGATATTAAACTTCATCACCACCGGGGGCGATTCACTGCAGGCATACGATGAGTATAGGAAGGTAATTGTAACCAATGGTATATATAGGGTAGAGAATCGTGCTATAGCGATGCGACACCGGCTTTCAGTCGGCACCATCGTAGGCGATGCTTCCATGTTTGTGCGTTTTGTGTCGGGTAAATATTTAGGAACGATCGAAGAGTATTTTATATCGCGTCTCGCGCCCGGCGATGTATTCTGGTTTGCCGGAAGAAATCTTGAGCTCGTGCGCATAAAAGAAATGGAAGCGCAGGTACGCAAGACAAACCGAAAGTCGGGCGCAGTACCTTCGTGGCAGGGCGGACGCATGCCGTTGTCTTCGCAAATGAGTGAGTTGATCCGGAACAAACTCGATGAAGTTGTACAGGGTATAGAAACGGATGTAGAGATGAAATTTTTGAAGCCCGTATTCGATCTGCAACGCGACCGTTCGCATTTACCGGGCAAGAATGAATTCCTGATCGAGTACTTTCAAAGCGATGAAGGATACCATGTACTGATGTATCCTTTCGAAGGGCGTTTCGTGCACGAAGGTATGGGCGCACTGGTAGCACATCGTATCGCACAGATTCAGCCCATCACATTCTCCATTGCCATGAATGATTATGGTTTTGAATTGTTATCCGATCAACCTATACCAATCGAAGAAGCTGTAGAGACAAACGTATTGGGAATCGATGACCTGATGAAAGATATACAGGCCAGTATAAACTCCACCGAGATGGCGCGCAGAAAATTCAGAGATATAGCTGCTATATCCGGACTTGTATTTAAAGGCTATCCTGGCAAACCCGTTAAAGACCGGCACCTGCAGTCAACATCACAATTATTCTTCAACGTGTTTAACGATTATGATGCACACAACTTATTACTGCGCCAGGCCTTCGATGAAGTAATGGACTTTCAATTAGAAGAAGCGCGACTGCGAAAAGCATTGGATCGTATAGCCCATCAAAAAATTATCATCACCCATCCCGAAAAACCAACACCCTTCGCATTCCCCATCATGGTAGACCGCATGCGCGAAAAACTCACCTCCGAAAAAATCGAAGACCGGATCAGGAAGATGGTGATGCAGTATGATGAGCACTGAAAGATTGGAAAATTTTAAGATTAGAAGATTAGAAGATTTAGAAGATTGAAAGATTTGAAAATTAAGAAGATTGAAAAATTATTAGGATTGAGAATTGAACGATTGGATAATTATACGATTCGTCTTTCTGCCTTTCAATTTTCCAATCTTGTCATCTTCCAATTTTACAATCTCCCGATCTCCCAATCTCCCAATCTTACAATTCCTTACACGAGGCCGTTGAGGTATAGATTAAATTCGAGGGGACTGGCTTCTTCAAATTCGTCTGCTTTCAGGTCTTCAAATATACCTTCGTCAAATTCGAGTTCGCGTAGCTCGGCATGGCCGCTGGCATCTACGGTTATTTCGGAGCCTGTAAAAAGTATCGGGTTAACTTTTACCAGGATCTTGATACCCTCTATTTCTTTTTTGAAATACTGGTGAACGATGTTGCTGCCTTTCGCCATTCTACTTTTATTTGATCAATGATTCGACTTGATTTACCAGAGCAGTTCACAACCGAACGGTTACTCCTTCAGCGGCTAAGGTACGAAGATGCAGAGGAAATTTTTTATACCTACGCCAGCAAACCAGAAGCAACCCGCTATATGTCGTGGCCCACGCATCAAAGTATTGACGACACGCGCACGTTTTTGCAATACGCTGTATGGGCATGGAAGGAGGGAACTGACTACAGTTATAGCCTGCGACTGAAAACCAACGGCCGGCTGTTGGTATTATGAATGAGCAGGGAAAGATACAGTTCGGGTATATATTAAGTCCCGTGTGGTGGAACAACGGTTTGGCTACTGAAGCCTGTAAACAGATCATGGAGCTGTTGAAGCGGCAGCCGGGTATATTTCGCATCAGCACTTTTGTAGATGCTGAAAATATAGCGTCTGCAAGAGTACTTGAAAAATGTGGATTAATAAAAGAAGCAAGCCTCGTTAACTGGATGCGTTTTCCCAACCAGCAAAACCAGCCGAAAGATTGTGCCGTATATGTATTGCCGATTAAGGCGTCAGCAGATCTCTGAGTGAATACGGTTGATAATATAGCATCGTCAGGATCAGGAACGTTACGATCGATGCCACAAACCCAAACATAAATATAGTATACGACAGGCGGATGAATTTATACTTCTTGGCCAGTACTTTCCCGAGGAAGTATATATCTTTTATCATACTGCCGTAGAGGTAATCGTAGTCCTTCATCATCTCACGCATACCCCACTCGTAATCCTTTAGCGCCATGTTGTGAAAGTTACCAAAGAAAAGCAGGTTCGTCTTTTTATTCAGAATGTCTTCGCGGGTAAATTTACCTTCAGCAATGTTGGGGCGTGTGGCTAATATAGCCATAACAATAGCCGTGAGACATGTAAACACCAGGATGAGCGTTGGCACTACCAGGTGCGGAAAATCTTCCAGCTTACGAAACAGTACACTGACAACGATGGACAGTATAATGGTGTTGATGGAGATCATGATGTTGGCCTTCGTATCCGCCATACCACTCAGGTTAATGTGGTTCTCCAGCGTAGTGCGAAACATTGTTTCTATACCGCGATCAGGACGTGACCCCTTATCGAGTTTTTTACGAAGCTTTTCGATTTCCTTCTCCATCTCCTGCAGCCCTTCATTCTTCGAAGCTTCCGGCTTCAACTCGTTCTTCAGTCTTTTGATATTCTGTTTCTTTAGCGGTTGTAAAACATTCTTGCCGTAGTCGGTAAAGTACTCATGGTTCTTCATAAACTTCAGGTTGGCCTGAAGCCATTCGTCATCCGAAGCAAAATGTACATTTTTAGTGATGGCCATTTCTTCGCGCAGTCGCTTGGCACGGTCGCGAACATCTGTCTTGGCAAGGTGATGAAGGTCGGCATCGCAGAGTACTTGGCCCATAATATCCTGCGGAGCCTGTGGCATTACGGTTGCCAGAATCGTGCGCTGTACATCTTCCGCTTTCTTCTCCGAAGCATTCCAGTCGCGCAGCAATTTAACAGCAATGATGGCCGATTCCTTTTCATGATCCTTCGGACCGTTCAGATAACCGATGTCGTGCAGCCACGCGGCAATGAGAACAGTTTCCATCTGGTCATTGGTAAGATTGGAAGCAGCACCAATTTCCTGGGCCGCCTGTGCTACCTCCTGCGTGTGGCCGAGGTTATGATATACACAGCTTTTTGGCAGTTTATTATTAAGGATTTCTTCGGCATAGACCTTAGCTTTCCGAACCAGTTCCGTCTCAATCATACCATTAGTCGAACATAAACCTAAAACTAACAAAATTTATATTTAGTTTGATGTAGAATAGAATAGTGAAGTATTAACGGCAGAATTATGCAGTTCTGCTCTTCTTTAATTTAGTTTGTGTCATGATTAGACTTCGACTCGCTAATTTTCTATTGTTCCTTCTCATCAGCTCTCCGCTCTATCCTCAGCAACAGAGCTTTAACCTCTATATGATTGGTGATGCAGGAGAACCAACCTTACCAACGAACGGCCTGCGTGAATTATTACAAAAGAAGTACGATCCTGCTATACCTTCGGTGGTAATTTTTCTGGGAGACAATATTTACCCCAAGGGACTTCCGGCACCCGATGAACGCGGCCGCCAGGAAGCAGAAGCGATTCTGAAAGCTCAACTCAACCTGCTCCAGGGATTTAACACGGATGTATACTTTATACCCGGAAACCACGACTGGAAAAAAGGACATTCGGACGGCTGGCAACAGATTGCCCACCAGGAAGCGTGGGTTGATTCGCTTCACAATGAACATATACACTTTCAACCCGAAGGCGGTTGTCCCGGCCCGGTAGAGGTGCCGCTGAGTAAAGATGCTGTGCTGGTAATTATAGACTCTCAATGGTTTCTGCACCCATGGGATAAACCCGAAGGTGACGACAGTCCCTGTGAGGTAAAGCGTCCGGAGGATGCCGTGATACAACTGGAAGACATCTTCAACCGGAATATAGGTAAGCGCGTTATTGTGACGGCTCACCATCCACTTTACACGTACGGTGAGCACGGAGGTGTATTTACCTGGAAGGATCACTTGTTCCCGCTACTGGACCTCAATCACGACCTATATATACCGATGCCGGGTATCGGCTCGATATACCCATTGTACCGAAAATTCATAGGCGATATACAGGACACCCCGCATCCGGTATACAAACGCTATATCCAGGTGATGTCGCAGCTGCTGAAGAAATATCCGAATACTATATATGTAAATGGTCATGAGCATGCGCTGCAGTATGCCTGGAAGGACAGTGTACATTATGTTACCAGTGGATCGGCCTCTAAATATACTTTTGTAAAGAAGAAAGGATACGCCCGTTTTGCCTCGCCCGCCATGGGGTTTGTAAAGATCAACGTTTCAAACGGAGGCGCTTCTTCCATTGACTACTTCGAGATCGGTAAAGAACAACCGGTATATACCGTACAGGTAAAAGCGGAGGTAAATCCGGAAGCACAAGGTGAGCAGGCATTGCCTGATTTTTCAAAAACAGTTCGTGTACATGCCAGCGATCGTTATACCGCCGGTAAATTTCATAAAACGATACTCGGCAAAAATTACCGCGATGAGTGGAAGCAGGATATCGATGTTCCTGTATTCAACATCGGTGGTGTAGCCGGCGGGTTAAAGATATTGCAAAAGGGAGGAGGCATGCAGACGCTGTCGCTGCGCCTCGCGGATTCTTTAGGACAGGAGTATACCTTGCGTTCCATTGAGAAATTCCCGGAGAAAGCTGTGCCTGAAATGTTGCAGAAAACTTTTGCTGCAGACCTTGTGCAAGACCAGATCTCAGCTGCACATCCGTACGGAGCACTGACAGTAACACCCCTAGCAGAAGCGGCCGGTATATATCATACCAACCCGCAGGTAGTATATATCCCGGATGATCCGCGCTTCGGAGTATACCGGAAAGAATTTGCCAACACGTTGATGTTGTTCGAAGAACGTCCTGCGGGAGATGCGAGTGATAAACCGTACTTCGGAAATTCCAAAAAAGTTATCAGCACCGATAAAGTACTGGAGAAACTCATGGAAGACAATGATAATTATGTTGACCAGGAGTTCGTGCTGCGCTCGCGTGTTTTTGATATTGTTATAGGCGACTGGGATCGTCATGATGATCAGTGGCGCTGGGCCTCTTTCAAAGAAAAGAAGACAGAATACTATCGTCCTATACCGCGCGATCGCGATCAAGCACTGTTTGTGAGCGATGGTATACTTGCCAAAGTATGGAGCCGGAAGTGGGCGCTGCCAAAGTTTGAAGGCTTTAATGAAGAAGTGCGATGGACGCCCGGGTTCATGTTCAACGCCCGTTACTTCGACAGAAGTTTTCTGAATCAACCATCGGCAGCACAATGGCAGGAGCAGGCGAAGAGCGTGCAACAATCACTGACCGATGAGACAATTGACGCTGCCGTAAAACGATTGCCTGCTGAAATATATAAACTGCACGGTGAAGAGATTGCGCGTAAACTGAAATCACGAAGAGACCGTTTGCCGGAGTATGCACAGGAGCACTATAAATTCCTGGCGCGTGAAGTTGACGTAACCGGTTCTGACAAGCGTGAGTATTTTGATATACAGCAAGAGCCGAATGGCGATGCCACGGTAAGTATATATAAGATCAGCAAGTCAGGAGAACACACTTCAAAACTATATGAGCGTAAATTCCTGGCCAGCGAAACGGACGAAGTAAGACTATATGGTTTTGGCGGAGATGATATATTTAATTTTTATGGAGAAGGTAAAGGAAAAATAATGGTGCGGGTGATCGGTGGTGATGGTGGCGATTCGGTACGAAACAATGCCTCTGTAAAAGGTTGGAGACAGCCGTATAAGATATACGATGTACCTGCCGGTATAGCTATTAACAGCAAGCGACACCTGGCTGATAAGACCTCCGATGATCCGGATGTAAACCTGTACGATCGCAGGGCATATCGGTACCCTGTACTGGCACCGCTTGTTTACGGAACCTTTAACTATGACGATGGTATATTTATAGGCGGAGGCTTTCTGTATACCAAACACGGCTTCCGCAAGTTCCCGTTTAAAACGCAGCACTTGTTTTTGTTCAGCTATGCTCCGCTCACAAGCTCCTATAATTTTAAATACGATGGCCGCTTCTCGCAGGTATTCGGCAAGTGGGGTATAGCACTTGACTTCGATGTGAAAGCTCCCAACTTCGTAAACAACTTCTTCGGCTGGGGTAATGAGACAGTATATAATGATGAGCTTGACGATGAACCTCAATACGAAGATCAGCTCAGGACTTCAATTGACTACTATCGTATTCGCTTGCAACAAATAGATCTGCGAGCCATGCTGACGCGTCCGTTTGGTAGCGCAGGACTTTTTAAAATCGGTCCGGTATACCAGCGCGTGGAGATTGAACGACCAACCAAATCACCACGCTATATCGCGGAGTATGCCGCTACCCTGGATGAACCTTTGTTCGAAGTGTCCAAAACCTTTGCGGGACTTCGCACCGAGTTTCTCATCGATAAGCGCGACAGCCGGATACTGACAACACGCGGTGTGGTATTAAATCAATCCTCAACGGTATATAAAGGTCTGGAGTCTCGTGCACATGACTTCACTGCGCATAACGCATCCGTTGCGTTCTACCAGTCGTTCAGACTTCCGGCCCGCGTAACCTTTGCGCTTCGTGCCGGTGGTGGTATCAACACAGGTAAATACGAAATATACCAGGCGCAGATACTCGATGGTAAAACCGAACTTCGCGGTTTCCGTAAAACACGTTTCTATGGCGATCGCGATTTCTATAGCAACAATGAAGTGCGCCTGAAGATCGCCAGCTTCCGCTCCTATATATTCCCGGCATCCGTAGGTATAAATGGTTTCTTTGATGTCGGGCGCGTATGGTATAAAGATGCCAGCGGTAAAGATCCCAGCACAGCCGATGGTACATCCAGCGTATGGCATAAGGGATACGGTGGAGGAATATGGGTTACACCATTTAATTTAACCGTGCTCGCAGCCGAACTGGCACACAGTAAAGACGGCAACATGTTTTACATCCGACTCGGTTTCCTGTTCTGAGATAAACTATATATAGGTTTGTCATGAAAATAGAATACCCGGAGCACATGCTTCGGGTATTTTAGTATATACATGCTTCGATGTACGAATCAAATATACTGATGTGTTTAACCATCGCATGTTTTTTGTTTCACAAGCGCCCGAAATGGTATAGAGTTTATTCGCTATTTCTATTGTTGGGAGAACCATAGTTAACAATTGGCCTTTTTGCACGAATTAGGCGGTTGGCATAATGGTTGGTCATATACTACACAAACAAATAAAAGTATGGCTGGTGTAGTGTGGCTTCTGGATAATTATAGTGAGGATGTGATTACCGGACTGGAAGCGAAGGGTTATGTTGTTCGAAGATTTTCTGCTCAAAATCAACGTTCGATGCAATATGATGAGCGCCCCGATATGATTTTCTTCTCCAAGTTAACGGCCGAAACGGCTGGGTTCTTTACCAAAATCTACCAGTTCTATCCGGGAGTTCTGGCCATGAGTGTTCCTTCTTTGCTGCCTGCAGAAGAGAAATAGTCATCCTGAACTGGGATTTGCGGGAGTTTCCTTGTCTCATTGTTAGACTGACAATGGTGTTGGAATAATTGTAATTTTTTTGTCTGGTATTTGTAATCAATCAAGACTTTACTATTATTGCCGCATCAATTTTAACTAAATTCATGGGAAGAGGAGATAAAAAATCCAAAAAAGGTAAGCGCACGAAAGGCTCTTACGGTGTTACAAGAAGTAAAAATGCTATCAAAGCTCGTCTGAAGAGAGCAACTTCTAAAAAAGGAACAGCCGATGCTGCTGCAACTCCTGCTAAAAAAAGAACACCTGCTAAAAAGAAAGCAGAATAAGAAAACATGATACAATTCAATAACATAGCTTGGTGGTGGCATATATCGAAACACGATATGTGAACAGCCTTTTTATGTTAACGCGATAATGCCGAAGGCCTGCTGTTCACCAGCAGGCCTTCTTTTTTTGATTTAAACTTTAACCGATCGGTTCCTGAGCAAGCCCGATCGAAAAAATAGAAACGAACATGAAGTATGCATTAACAACCTACACCAAGAAACTTCTGGCAGATACACTCACCCCTGTTAATATATATCTGAAACTGCGCGATGTGTTTGCAGGAAGCATTCTCCTGGAAAGCTCCGATTATCATGGTCATGAAAACAGTTTGTCCTTTATATGCTGCGATCCCATTGCATCGTTCGAGGTAGTAGACAATGAAGCTTCCATTCTATATCCGGATGGTAAAGCGGAGCAGATAAAAATTTCAGGTGTAGGACACGTTACTTCACTGCTCGAAGATTTCAGAAATAAATTTGATGTTCAGCAGCAGGTTGGCTCCAAGTATCCCAACTGCGGACTCTTCGGATATTTATCGTACGATGCCGTTCGGTTTTTTGAGACCGTAACGATCGATCAGAAGAAAAAGATGATACCCGATGCGATCTACAAACTATACCGGTATGTAATTGTCGTAGATCATTTCTCCAACGAACTGAGTTTATTCGAACATTCACATCAGTCCGTTACACCAAGCTCTCTCGACAGAATTGAGCAGATCATATTCAGCAACCGCTTCTCTACCTATAAGTTTTCGTTGGTGAATGGTGAGGAATCTAACTTCACCGATGAAGAGTTTCTCAAAGTGATTGAGAAAGGCAAAGAGCATTGTTACCGCGGTGATGTTTTTCAGATCGTACTTTCCAGGAGATTTCAATGTGGCTTTAAAGGAGACGAGTTTAATGTATACCGCGCGTTGCGTTCCATCAACCCATCACCTTACCTGTTTTATTTTGACTATGGTAATTTCAAGCTGATCGGTTCATCACCGGAAGCACAGTTGCAGGTAAAGGGCGGCAAGGCACATATATACCCTATAGCCGGAACATTCCGCAGATCGGGCAACGACCAGGAAGATGCAGCGATTGCCGAACGACTTGCTGCCGATGAAAAAGAAAATGCGGAGCACGTAATGCTGGTAGATTTAGCACGTAACGATATGAGCCGAAATGCTTCGAGCGTACATGTAGAAGTATTCAAGGAAATTCAATACTACTCGCACGTTATACATTTAGTGTCCAAAGTTACCGGCACACTGGCAAGCGACTCATCCATTATCGGAATGGCTGCCGACACATTTCCGGCTGGTACACTATCCGGTGCGCCTGAACACATGGCCATGACGCTCATCAATAAATACGAAAACACAAACAGAACATTTTACGGGGGAGCAATAGGATTTATAGGTTTTGACGGATCGTTCAATCATGCCATCATGATCCGTACATTTTTAAGTCACGAAAACAAATTGATATACCAGGCCGGAGCCGGAGTAGTATCCAAATCACAAGCCGAAAGTGAATTGCAGGAGGTGAACAATAAACTCACTGCGCTTCGGAAGGCGGTGTTGATGGCTGAGAAGATATAGATAGATTTTAAGATTGGAAGATTAAAAGATTTTAAGATTGGAATATTAAAAGACCCTCGGATAAAACGGTTAAATAAAAATGAAAAAAGTTATGGCGAGGATTGAACGGTTTGAGGATTTGGAGATTTGGAAGGAAGCGGTTTCTATAGGGGGGGATATATATAGTATATCGTCAAGAGGAAAATTGGAAAAGGATTTCTCCTCTAAAGATCAACTTCGAAGGGCTGCTATATCAGTATCCAATAATATAGCAGAAGGCTTTGAGTATAATAATAACAATGTATTTATGCGCTTTTTAGGATATGCAAAAGGATCAGCCGGAGAACTACGAAGCAATCTGTTCGTACTGAAAGAAGCCGGCATAGTACCGCAAGATGACTACGAACGTCTGCACAACAAACTAATCACCGCATCAAAAAACATAAAAGGATTCATCAACTATTTAGACGACTACGAATCCAAAAAGAAAAACAATAAGAAGAATAATTTATAATCTCAGAATTTTAAAAATTTTCCAATCTTAAAATCTTCAAATTTTATAATCAAAAAGAGATGAAACTACTGGTTCTCGATAATTACGATTCATTTACATATAACCTGGTACACATAATACGTGAGTTAGGATACGCTGTGGATATTTTTAGGAATGACAAGATCAGCGTGGCAGATGTGAAAAAGTATGATAAAATATTGCTCTCGCCCGGACCCGGTATACCGGATGAAGCAGGAATTATGAAGCAGGTAATTCACGAGTATGGCGCTTCCAAAAGTATACTCGGTGTTTGTCTCGGGCACCAGGGTATAGGCGAAGTATACGGTGCTAAACTATATAATATACCTAAAGTGCTACACGGAGTTACATCAGTAGTAGAAGTGAAGGATTCTTCTGATTATCTTTTTAAAGGCGTAACTGAAAAATTTCAGGCAACGCACTACCATTCATGGGCTGTATTACCAGAAAGCTTTACACCGGAGCTGAAAGTTACTGCCGTGAACGATGAAGGACTGGTGATGGCATTACAACATGCGAAGTATGATGTAAGAGGCGTGCAGTTCCACCCTGAGTCTGTTATGACACCGGAAGGTCCGAAGATGATCGCGAACTGGCTGAAACATTGAGAATCCGATGCCAAACACCCAACCAAGTCCAAGTCCTGATTGCTAAATTCTAAAGAAAGAATGAAACATATATTAAACGAACTGATCGATCATCGCTCGCTTACCAAAGAAACTGCGAGACAAGTATTGGTTGATCTTGCTACAGGTAAATATAATCCGAGTCAGACAACCGCGTTCATGACGGTATATATGATGCGTAGTATAACCGTAGACGAACTGCAGGGCTTTCGCGATGCCATGCTTGAATTGTGTTTGCCTGCTAAATTTGATCAACCGGTAATGGATGTATGCGGTACAGGCGGTGATGGCAAGAATACATTTAATATATCTACACTTTCATCTTTTGTGGTAGCAGCGGCCGGTCAGCCGGTTGCCAAGCATGGTAACTATGGTGTTTCTTCTGCCTGTGGATCTTCCAATTTGCTCGAATACTTTGGCTATAAATTTACCAATGATGTAGATGAGTTGAAGCGTAGTTTAGATCGCTCCAACATCTGCTTCATGCATGCACCGCTGTTTCACCCGGCGATGAAAAATGTAGCACCCATCCGGAAAGAGCTCGGTGTGAAAACATTCTTTAATATGTTAGGTCCGATGGTAAATCCTGCGTTTCCAAAACGACAACTCGTAGGTGTGTTCAGTCTCGAGCTCGCGCGACAGTATGGATATCTATACCAGAACACCGATAAAGATTTTGTGATTCTTCATTCTATTGATGGCTATGATGAAGTATCGCTCACCAGTGCATTCAAATATTTTTATAACCAGGGTGAACGCCTCGCGACTCCGGCTGATCTGAATTTACCTCAACTAAAATATGAAGACCTGAAAGGTGGTGACACCGTAGAGGATTCAGCGAAAGTATTTATGAAAGTACTGGAAGGTAAAGGAACTGCAGCACAAAACGCAGCTGTGATTGCCAACGCAGGCATGGCACTTTATGCAGGTCATCAGCAGGATGGACTGCCGGCAGCATTGCAGCGTGCGAAAGAAGCACTTGAGTCAGGCAAGGCACTTCAATCATTCAAGAAACTTGTACAGCCTTAGTTAACGTTTACAGATATATACCAACACACCAGACGCATGAATATTCTCGATACGATCATTGAACAAAAACGCAAAGAGGTAGAAGAACGAAAAAGCCTGTACCCGGTAAAGCTGCTGGAGAAAGGAATATATTTTTCTACACTGCCGGTTTCGATGAAGAAATATATACTGCGCGAAGACAAGACCGGTATTATTGCCGAGTTTAAACGGCAATCGCCATCCAAAGGAACGATCAACGCGCATGCTTCGGTTGAACGTACTTCGATAGGCTATATGCAGGCCGGTGCTTCGGCTCTCTCAGTACTAACCGACAAACCATTTTTTGGCGGCACGAACGATGACCTGATGATCGCAAGGAAGTTTAATTTCTGTCCGATTATCCGGAAAGATTTTACAATTGATGAGTACCAGATCGTAGAGGCAAAATCCATTGGAGCCGATGCTATACTGTTGATTGCTGCTGTACTGGAGCCGAAGCAGGTAAAGGAACTCACAGCCTTTGCACACACCTTTGGTCTGGAAGTTTTGCTCGAAGTACACGATGAAGATGAGTTGAAGCGAAACCTTGAAGCAGGTGCAGACCTGATCGGTGTCAATAATCGTAACCTGAAAACATTTGAAGTCGGCATCGAAGTATCCAAACGCCTGGCACCACTTATACCCGATTCGGTAGTGAAAGTATCCGAGAGCGGAATCTCTTCAGTAGATACCATTCTCGAATTAAAGAAGTATGGCTATCGCGGATTTTTGATGGGTGAGAACTTTATGAAACACAGCAGACCGGAACATGCTGCCATGGAATTTATGGACGAACTCCGGAAAGCAGAAGGACTAAAACTAAACGCATAAAGTATAGTATAGATATAGTATGGAAGTAAAGCTGAAAGTTTGCGGAATGCGGGATGCTGAAAATGTGCTGGGTGTAGCTGCATTGCAGCCGGACTATATGGGCTTTATCTTCTATCAAAAATCACCACGCTTTGTCGGGGAAGACTTTCAGGTACCGAAATCTTTTCCTGTAGAGATAAAAAAAGTAGGCGTGTTTGTAAATGAGACACCAGAAAAAATGCTTGCACTAGCCCGCACGTTGCAACTGGATTATTTGCAGCTCCATGGAAATGAATCGGTAGAAGTTTGTGCTGTCATCAAACAGGCGGGCATCGGGGTGATCAAAGTTTTTTCAGTAGACGATGATTTTGATTTCGCAGTAACAAAACCGTATCAGTCGGTAGTCGATTTCTTTTTGTTCGACACAAAAGGCAAATACTACGGAGGAAACGCGCAGGCATTTGACTGGTCAGTGTTACAACGATATGATCAGCAAATACCATTCTTCCTCAGCGGAGGCATCACCCCCGACAATGTTACGAACATAGCAGCGTTGAAGAATATGAACCTTCATGCATTGGACGTTAACAGCGGAGTAGAAGTACAACCCGCGCTGAAAAGCATTGAGAAACTAAATACACTCATAACA
>CBIHOZ010000138.1:0-19833 GCA_966211525.1 uncultured Chitinophaga sp.
ATCGATCACCATCAGCTCACCGAGTTCAATGAAGTCAGCAACGCGGCCGGCTTTGTCGAACTCAGGATTGAATTCATTCAGTGTACCCGGAACGTTTACATCACTCCAGAACTCCTTGCGTAAATCCTGGATCATCTTTCTGGCTTTCGTCAAACCTTCTGCTGTACGGGCCATACCACAGTACTCCCACATGATCTTGCCCAATTGCTTGTGCAGGTCATCAACAGTTTTCTTTCCTTTAATATTGATCAGTTTTTCAGAGCGAGCCTGTACTTCTTTCTCGGCCTCTACGAATGCAGGGTGATCAAGCGCGATAGGCTTGGTAAATATTTCACCAGATAAATAGTTTCCGATAGTATATGGAATAACAAAGTATCCATCGGCAAGACCTTGCATTAAGGCAGAAGCACCGAGGCGGTTTGCACCGTGATCGCTGAAGTTTGCTTCACCTAAACAGTATAAGCCTTTTATGGTTGTCATCAGTTCATAGTCAACCCAAAGACCACCCATCGTATAGTGAACAGCAGGGTATATCTTCATCGGGGTCTTCAGCGGATCTTCGTTGGTGATGTTCTGATACATCGGGAACAATTCACCGTAGCGGGCTTTCACTACATCTACACCGAGGCGCTTGATAGCGTCTGCGAAATCCAGAAATACACCAAAGCCCGATGGTACTATACCGCGACCATCATCACATGCTTCTTTTGCTGCGCGTGATGCTATATCGCGCGGACACAGGTTTCCGTATGAAGGATATTTTCTTTCGAGGTAATAATCGCGATCCTCTTCTTTAATGTCTTCCGGTCTCTTTTTGCCTTCGCGAATTGCTTTGGCATCCTCTCTTGTCTTCGGTACCCACACGCGACCATCGTTACGCAATGATTCAGACATCAGCGTAAGCTTGGATTGATAATCACCGGTTACCGGTATACAAGTCGGGTGAATCTGAGTATAGCAAGGGTTGGCGAAGTATGCACCTTTCTTGTGCGCTTTCCATGCAGCTGTTACGTTGCTACCCATCGCGTTGGTAGAAAGGAAGAACACGTTACCATATCCGCCTGTAGCAAGAATTACGGCATGGCCGAAGTGGCGTTCCAGTTTACCGGTGATAAGATCACGCGCAATGATACCGCGAGCTTTACCCTCGATCGTCACTACTTCCACCATCTCGTGGCGGCTATACATCTTTACGTTTCCTAAACCTACCTGGCGTTCCAGTGCACCGTAAGCACCTAACAGCAATTGTTGTCCGGTTTGTCCGCGGGCATAGAATGTACGCGATACCTGTGCTCCACCGAATGAACGGTTATCGAGCAAGCCACCATACTCACGAGCAAAAGGTACACCTTGTGCTACGCACTGGTCAATGATATTTCTGGATACATCTGCGAGGCGGTATACATTGGCTTCACGCGCACGGAAGTCACCACCTTTTATAGTATCATAGAATAAACGATAAACCGAGTCGCCATCGTTCTTATAATTTTTTGCTGCGTTAATACCACCTTGTGCTGCAATAGAGTGAGCACGTCTTGGTGAATCCTGAAAGCAAAACGCTTTTACTTTATATCCGAGTTCAGCCAGGGTTGCTGCTGCCGATGCACCGGCAAGTCCTGTACCTACTACAATTACTTCAACTTTACGTTTATTGGCTGGGTTCACCAGCTTTGCATGTTCTTTATAGTTATTCCACTTCTCGGCCAGGGGGCCGGTTGGAATTTTAGAATCAAGTGCAGCCATATCTTTTTGTTTGAGAAACTATCAATCTGTTAATCTAGGGACTTATTGAATCCACTTGAAGTAAATGGATATCGGCATCATTGCGAAAATGAAGGGCACCACAATAGAGAAGGCCGTGCCGACAAAAGTGATTGTCTTGTTATATTTTAAATGGTTCAGACCCAATGACTGGAATGCACTTCTAAAACCATGAAGCAAATGCCAGAAGAGGGAGAAACAACCCAGGAGGTAAAGTACTACGATCAATGGATTCTGAAATATATCCAGCATCATTTGATATAGGTTTAGTTCTTCACCTTCAACAAATTGATTGGTACGGTTGGGAATCCAGAAGTGCGCTGTATGCATCACGAGGAACAACAGGATGAGTGTACCCAGCAAGCCCATACTTCGGCTATACCACTTACTTTTTTCAGGGTGCTTTACATAGCTATATTTCACCGGACGCGCCTCGCGGTTTTGCTTCCAGAGCACCAACCCTTCGTAGATGTGCAGTAAGAATCCAATGATCAATCCGATTTCCAGTGTCCGGACAATGGTGTTTGTCCCCATGAAGTGCCCCCAGTGTGTAAAGGTGGCCCCGCCATCATTAAAGAAAATCATCGCGTTAATGGTGCAGTGAATTACCAGGAAACTGATCAGAAATAACCCGGTGAGCGCCATTACGAATTTCTTACCGAGTGAGCTCGTAAGAATTTTGGTGAACCAATTCATATTACTTGTGCCTTGTAGAATTTTTGCGAAAAATAGTTCTCAAAGCCTATTTCACCAAAGACAAGTATACTTTATAAAAATTCTAAATAGGGAAAATTGCGTAGATGGCCGATGCTAGAGAAGTAGCTCGAATAACAGAACAATGAGTGCAATAACAACTACTGCCAGGAGCAGAAACCATTCTTTGCGTGCGAAACGTGCAACAAGCTTCCAAAAGCCTTTCATAGACCTAAATAATTGTTGTGACATGTGCCAACAATCAGGCCTGAAAAATTAAGCTTCTGAAAAACAGGTCATTGAATATATTGATGAACGGTGATGCTTGAAATTTTTGATTCATTCCTGAATTAAAATTCCCAATACTGGATGATGCAGATACAAAAAATGTCCGGCAATATTCTCATCAAGAAGAAACTTTTGAGCACGAAAAAGTACTTCTTAAAAAGTAACTTTGTGCTAAAACCACTTAATCGGATAATCGCTGATGTATTTAATCTTTGATACGGAAACCACAGGTATTCCGCACAATAAGACCGCACCTATAACTGACCTCGACAACTGGCCCAGGCTTGTACAGTTAGCCTGGCAACTTCACGATAGCAAAGGTAAACTCATCTCCAACCACAATTATATAGTTAAGCCTGAAGGATTTGATATACCCTATAAGGCTGAGCAAATACACGGAGTTTCTACCAAGCGTGCCCTGGCAGAAGGGCATGACCTGTTTACAGTACTCAGTACATTTATACAGGACCTCTCGAAAACTTCATTGCTGGTAGGACATAATATTGAATTCGATATCAATATTATAGGAGCTGAATTTATTCGGAAGAGTCTGGCGCCTGAACAATTTACCAACCTCGATCGGATTGATACCGGTATAGCTTCCACGGAGTTCTGCCAAATGACCGGAGGTATAGGCGGACGTTTAAAGATGCCACGCCTTGTCGAGCTGCATGAAAAGCTTTTCGGTAAAGATTTCGGTGATGCGCACGATGCTGCGTACGATGTGGCGGCAACCGCACGATGCTACTTCGGGTTGATCAAACAAAAAGTAGTAAAGCCTTTTGATGATACTCCGTTTGATGCTATAGTATATGAGGAGCCAAACCTCGATGCAGCAAATTTTGCCAAGAAGGAGAAGCGGAAAGATGCTTTATACTCTTTAAAAGATTCTGAAGTTGTATTAACCGATAAACCATTTGTACACCTGCATGCGCACTCGCAATACTCGGTACTGCAGGCAACACCCGATATAAAATCCATGGTGGCAAAAGCGAAAGCATTGAACATGCCCGCAGTTGCACTTACCGATCTGGGTAACATGTATGGTGCGTTCAAGTTTGTGCGCGAAGCGCTTAATCATGAACTGAAACCTATATTGGGTTGTGAGTTTTATATAGCCGAAGAGCGCAAGAAGTTAAAGTTTACCAAAGATAATCCCGACAAGCGCTATAACCAGGTATTGATAGCAAAGAACAAAGACGGCTATCATAATCTCTCCAAGCTGAGCTCGTATGGATTTATAGAAGGATTGTATGGTATATATCCGCGTATCGATAAAGCATTGGTACAGGAGTATAAACAAAACCTTATTGCCATTACAGGGGGGCTTTCCAGCGAAGTGCCGCACCTTATCCTGAACGTAGGAGAGAAGCAGGCTGAAGAAGCTTTCAAGTGGTGGCATAATCTCTTCGGAGAAGATTTTTATGTTGAGTTGAATCGTCACGGTATACCGGAAGAAGATCACGTGAACGAAGTGTTGCTGCGCTTCGCAGAGAAACACGGTGTTAAATATTTTGCCGCGAACGAATCATACTACCTCGACAAAGAAGAAGCCAATGCGCACGATGTATTGTTGTGTATCAAGGAAGGTGAATTCAAATCAACACCCATCGGTTATGGTCGTGGGCATCGGTATGGTTTAGCAAACACTGAGTATTACTTCAAGTCGCAGGATGAAATGAAATCCATCTTCCGCGATTTGCCGCAGGCTATCGAAACCATCAGCGAGATACTCGACAAGATTGAAAGCTATAAACTCGATCGTAACGTATTGCTTCCGAAGTTTGATATACCCAAAGAGTTTAACACGGAAGATGAATACCTGCGCCACCTTACCTATGAAGGTGCGCGTAAAAAATATGCAGAGATCACTCCGCAGATACAGGAGCGTCTCGACTTCGAATTGGAAACTATTCAGAAGACAGGGTATCCGGGTTACTTCCTCATTGTACAAGACTTCACATCGAAGGCGCGCGAGATGGGTGTATCCGTAGGACCGGGTCGTGGTTCGGCTGCAGGTTCTGCGGTGGCGTATTGCATCGGTATAACAAACGTAGACCCGATCAAGTACGATTTGCTGTTCGAGCGTTTTCTTAACCCGGATCGTGTATCACTCCCCGATATTGATATTGACTTTGATGATGAAGGTCGCGATCGTGTATTGAAATATGTAATTGATAAATATGGTAAGACGCAAGTAGCGCAGATCATCACCTATGGTACCATGGCTGCGAAGTCGTCCATACGGGATTGTGCGCGTGTGATGGAACTTCCCCTGGCAGATTCAAACCTGCTCGCGAAGATGATTCCTGAAAAACCGGGAACAACACTCGATGCTGCCTTTGAAGAAGTAAAAGAACTGGCCGATATAAAGAAAGGCAGCGACTTGCGTGCAGATGTACTCAAGCAGGCAGTGGTATTGGAGGGTTCGGTACGAAGCACGGGTACACATGCCTGCGGTGTAATTATTACGCCGGATGATTTAACGAAGTTTGTGCCGATGTCAGTAGCGAAAGACTCTGACATGCTGGTAACACAATTCGACAACAGCGTGGTAGAAAGTGCCGGGTTGTTGAAGATGGACTTCCTCGGGTTAACAACGCTCTCGGTGATCAACACCGCGGTGCGTAACGTGAAGAAGAGTCGCGGTATAACGATCGTAGTAGATGATATACCACTCGATGATGCGAAGACTTATCAACTCTTTCAGCGAGGCGAAACGGCTGGAACGTTCCAGTTTGAAAGTTTGGGGATGCAGAAATATCTGCGTCAGCTAAAGCCCGATAAATTTGAAGATCTCATCGCCATGAACGCCCTGTATCGTCCGGGCCCAATGGAATATATACCTGCCTTCGTAAATCGTAAACATGGTCGCGAACCGATCAAGTATGATTTGCCGGAGATGGAAGAGTTTCTTGCCGAGACCTATGGTATTACCGTATACCAGGAGCAGGTAATGTTGTTGTCGCAGAAGCTTGCCGGTTTCAGTAAAGGTGATGCCGATGTGCTTCGTAAAGCGATGGGTAAAAAGCAGAAGGCCGTTCTGGATAAGATGAAAGATAAATTCATCAAGGGATGTGCTGAACGCGGACATGCCAAAGAGATCTGCGAAAAGATATGGACCGACTGGGAAGCGTTTGCGCAGTATGCGTTCAACAAATCGCACTCTACCTGTTACTCGCTCGTAGCGTATCACACTGCATACCTCAAAGCAAATTACCCGGCCGAGTATATGGCTGCAGTGTTAACGCATTCGCAGAGCAACCTCGAGAGTGTTACATTCCATATTGAAGAGTGCCGAAGCCTGGGTATAAAAGTTTTAGGACCACACGTGAATGAGTCCGGTGTATTCTTTGAAGTAAATAAAGATGGTGAGATCCGCTTCGGACTCGGTGCTATAAAAGGTGCCGGTGAAGCTGCTGTAGAAGCCATTATCCAGGAGCGTGATGCACGCGGACCGTTCGAAGATATATTTGAGTTCGCCAAGCGCATGAACCAGCGCTCGGTAAATAAAAAGACGTTTGAATGTCTCGCGCTCTCCGGAGCGTTTGATTGCTTCCAGGGTATACATCGCAGACAATATGTATTTGCTAAAGACGGTGATATAAACCTGTTGGAGAAGTCGATCAAATATGCCGCGAAGACACAACAGGAAGAACAGAGTGCACAGGCAAGTTTATTCGGAGGAAGTTCAGGCACGGTAATGCCGAAACCGAAAATAGAATATGTAGAGCCGTTTAGTGAAATCGAAAAACTCAACCTCGAAAAAGAAGTGGTAGGTATATATATATCCGGCCACCCGCTTGATAATTTCAAGTTCGAGATGGAGAAGTTCTGTACAGTTACGTGCAGTCAGCTGGGCGAACTTGATCCGCTGCTGGGCAGAGAATTGAAGTTAGGCGGTATAGTGTCGGGTGTTGAACATCGCACTACAAAAACCGGTAAGCCGTTCGGTAAATTTACCGTGGAGGACTATAACGGTAACTATACCTTTACCTTGTTCGGTGAAGACTACCTGAAGTTCAAAAACTTTATGAACACCGGGTGGTTCCTGTTTATAGAAGGTGCTGTTGTGAAGAACACCTGGGGACAGCAGAATGTTGAGTTCAAGATCAGGAATATAGACTTGCTGAATGAGATAGGGGTGAAGCGGAGCAAAGGCGTTCAGTTGAAGATAAACGCACGGGAAATAACGAAAGATTTGATCGGCAAGATAGAGGATGTGTGCATGGAGTTTTCAGGCAATACACCGCTGTATATGAAGATTCGCGATGACCAGGAGAATATTTACCTGGATGTGATGTCGCGGAGGTTCCGTGTTAACCCGATCAACGATATGGTTAAAAAGATGGAGAAGGCGGGTGAGCTGGAGGTAGAAGTGGTGTTTTAACGTATGCGGTACCCGCCTTTGTTAACTTGTATGCACAAAGGCTGGAACCTTGAACTAATAAGATTACCTTTGCGTTTGGCTATTAACCACGGTAATAAAACGAATTAAAAATTTAAACTTTATAAACTAAAATGGGAAAAGCAATTGAACTCACAGATGCTAATTTCGATTCGATCATCAACTCCGATAAGCCTGTCCTGGTAGATTTCTGGGCAGAGTGGTGTGGCCCTTGTAAAATGATCGGTCCGGTTGTAGAAGAACTCGCTGGCGATTATGACGGCAAAGCTGTTATCGGCAAGTTGAATGTTGACGAAAATCCCAATGTTACTGCACGTTTCGGTGTTCGCAGCATCCCTACACTGCTGGTGTTTAAAGGCGGCCAGATTGTTGACAAACAAGTTGGTGCTGTACCTAAATCTGTATTGGCACAGAAACTTGCTGCTCAGGTAGCATAATCATATACCGTACTATATACACAAATGCCAGTGGGATTTCGTATCGCACTGGCATTTCTTTTTAGAGAAGTATAGTATATATATACCGGAATTGAAATCTTTCGGTATACTATGAATGTCATTTGATATTACCTAAAAATGAAGATTTGTTCTTAATGAAAAAATCAATCATGTTACTTTTTGAAGAAGATGGCTCTATGTTAAATAAATCCTCTTCACTCCATACGTCTTCGTAATTCTCTGCCGCCAAAAATCTCCATCCCGGGGGCAACCCTAAATATTTAATTATTTCAGGACATATTTGATGAAGATGAATGCAGTGGACAGGCTCAAAAAAGTCAGGTTCATCAGAAAATTTTTCTCCTGACCAAATATACCAACCTGTAGTTACGCCTTCCGGTGGATGTCTTAGTCCGTTAATTGGCAGTTGTTTATCATTAAAGTTCTTAGACAATCCAACCATTAGGTAATACGGACTTTCTAAAAAAGGAACTTGTCGTTTTGCGCACTCTTCGAGTTGAAATTTTATAATTTCCGAGTTGTTCATTACAGCTAATTCATCCTGGTTGGACGGGTTCATTCGTTCTCATTTTTTAGTATCAATTGTTGTGCCTTTATAGGCCTAGAGTAGCGGTTGATGTTACTGGCTTCCTTGTTGCTTAGGCCGCCCAACAAGTTTTCTCTTGGCAGCTCCTATAGTATATATAGCTGTTATTTATCAGTGCGGAAGCTGGGTACAGGAAGTCCGTCCTTGCTGAATAGGTTGGGCATTGAAGCATTGCTCCATCCAAAGCGAACTGCTACAGGAACTTTCACTTCTTTAGCCGATACAACTACCGTACTGCCTTCTATCTTGGCTTTCGCAGGATAGAATTTATTATCAGCCCCTGCAATCTGAAACTCGGTAAGTTCCTTGCCCTTGGCCATCAGCCCGCCCGTTGCGTGATCAAACGTGATCCGGATTTTTCCTTTTTCAACCTTGTACGATTTATATATAGGACTCTGATATGCTATACCTTTCTTGCCATACGTATCAGCCAGTGCCACGTTAGCCAGGCGTTCGCCTACGGGCTTTTTATACTGCGGATGTATATCGTTCACATTGTCTACCAGGTCTGAAATTACCACCATGCCCGACTTGGGTATCTGCAACATCTCGACTTGCTGTTCGCGAATCAATACTCCGCTGTCGCCTCCGTATTGGGTATAGGGAGCAATCTGTACATAGTAAAACGGAAACTCGTTCAGAAATGCTCTGCGCCATTCACCCACCAATGTTTCCATCAGGTGTTTATACGTTTCAGGGGCGGAGGTATTGCTTTCTCCCTGGTACCATAACGTACCGGCTATACGAAACGGAATGATGGGATGGATCATGGAATTATATACCACACCCGGATTGGACGGGCACCACGGGCGATCATCAACCTGTTTGGCAGCCGAAGCTTTTAACGCAGCATCTGCCAGTATACGTCCTTCGGGTACCCATGTCTCAGCCGGTGTACCGCCCCAGCTCGCATTGATCAAACCGATGGGCACATTCAGATCTTTATTCAGTTTCTTGCCAAAGAAATAAGCAACCGCGCTGAAGTGGCGCACAGCCTCGGTGTTGCATACTTTCCATTGTCCTTCGCCATGCACCTGCGGAAAAGATGCTGCCGATTTATTTACATGAAAGAGGCGTATAATCGGATCATTCACATCCGGGAGCACTTGCTTGCCATCACCAGAGATCTGCATGCCCCACTCCATGTTCGATTGTCCGGAGCAAAGCCATACTTCACCAATCATTACATCCTTTATAATCCGTTGTTCTCCCCACGCATTCTTGATGGTTATAGTATGGGGTCCGCCGGCAGGAGGCGTATATAGCGTTGTGCTCCAATAGGTGGTATTATCAGCTTTCGTGCGGATGGTCGTTGTATCCCAGCTGACATTTATGATAATCTCCTGCGAAGGATGCGCCCATCCCCATATAGGTGTAGGTGATTGCTGTTGCAATACCATGTGGTCGTCAAATAAACTCGGAAGCCTGAGTTGGCTATACGAAACTGAAACTACTGCGAGGCTGAGCAGTAAAAAGAAAATCCTCTTCATGATGTTGTTTGTTTTGCGCACCGAAAGTATCTAAAAGACATCAGATGCTAAAACGAAATATACTATCAGAAAATTTTCTTGAGGCGCTCAACTATTTCCAGAACAGCGGGACAAACCAATGTATTCTTATAGGTGAGCTCCATGATCTGCACCATTTTCTTGCGATCGGTATGCGGATATTCGCGACAAGCCTTGGGTCGGTCTTCATATACCAGGCAGTAATTATCAGCATCCAGAAAAGGGCAAGGCGATGATTTCAATACGTAATCCTTGTCTTCATCAATGCGTAAATACTTCTCAACAAAATCACCCGGCTTCATGCGCAGCGACTTTGCTACACGCTCGATATCGGTCTGGTAAAAAATAGGACTTGTAGTTTTACAGCAATTGGCACAGGTGAGACAATCAATCTCTTCGAAAACCTCTTCGTGCGTAGTATGAAATACATCGTCTACTTTGCGCGGATCTTTTTTCTTTATACCCTGCAAAAATTTTTTGTTCTCACTGCTCCGCTGCTGCGCACTATTTCTGAAACGCTGTAAATCCATGTACAAAATTAAGCATCCACTGTCTTGGTAGTTACCATGGGAAACCGAAGTGTAAAGGTAGCGCCTTTTCCCCATTCGCTCGCTACTGAAATTTCGCCACCCGATTTTGTTACCAGTGCTTTTACAATGGAAAGTCCTAAACCGGTAGAACCTTCTCCTGCCGTAGGACGTGCAGAAAGTTTTTTGAATTTTTTGAACAGATGCGGAAGGTCATTTGGATGAAAGCCCGGACCTTGATCCTGTATAGCAATCGTAAAAGTTTTTGTGTCGGAAGTTACATTGATAAATATACTCTTACCGATAGGAGAGAACTTGATGGCGTTTGTGAGGAGGTTGTCGAGTATACGCACCAGGCAAACCGGATCCATGGTAAGGTATTCTCCGGGTTCAATCTGGTAGCTGCATTGCAGCGTGAGCTGCTTTTGTTTTAACGGAACGCTATAGTTGCTGATAGCTTCTTCAATGAAATTGCGCACATCGATTTCTTCTACACGAACTTCCTGGTTGGGATCTTCAATTTTGTTGATCTCCATCAGGTCGCGTATCAACGCATTGCCATCATCGCATACGCCACGCATGCGGCTGAGTAAATCTTTCTGCTCATCGTTCAACGGACCGGTAAGTTCAATAACGCTGGCCAGCCCGACTACTTTACTTAACGGACTGCGCAGGTCGTGTGCTACTACACCGATCATACCATCTTTTTCAAGATGCAGATCTTCGAGACTTTCATTTTTGGCTGCGAGTATCTGGTTTTGTTGCTCGATCTTTTCAAGCAATGCCTGCATCTCCTCATTGGCTTTGGAGATCTCTTCTTTCTGAAGCATCAGCAGTGCACTCGTTTTTGTTTTATGTCGCAGCCAGTAGAGCATGCCGCTTACTACCAGTATAAATATACCGATCGCGGTGACCAGTAATTTCCGGTCGTTCGTGTGTCGGAGTTCATCCAGTTTTTTAGCATCGTTCAGGCGCTGTATCTCTTTGTCTTTTTTCTCGGCTTCGTAAAGTCCCCGCACCACTGCTACCTGCTGACTTTTACGCTGATCGAATAAACTGTCTTTTAAAAACGCATAGCGTTTATACGATACGTATGCATCTTTATAGTTACCGCGTGCAGAGTCCAGTCGCGAGCGAACGAGGTAATTTTTTTCGAGCCAGCCTTTTGTCCCGAGCTTCTCGGTAACAGCTTTCCATTGCGCCAGGTAATTTTCGGCTTCGTTAAAACGATGCTGTGCTATATATAGCTGACTCAGGCCACTGGTAGGATTGATTGTGAGCTCCTGGTCCTGAATTTCATTGGCAATCTGCAGCGCACGTATATAGTTCTTCTCGGCTAATGCAGTTTTGTTCTGTGCACGGTATATATCTCCTAAAAAACAAAGTGTAAAAACCAGGCCTCTGCGTTCGTTAATCTCTTGCTGAACCAGTAATGCTTTATCGAGATATTCCTGTGCTTCGGTATAGCGTTTTAATACCGTGAGTATACCTCCTACATTGGTGTTGGCAAACGCAATGGTAGCTTTGTTTTTAGAGCGTTGCATGTGCTCGAGGTAACGCTTGTAATAATGCAGCGCTTCGTTCGGTTGCTCGAGTTGCTGGTATACTACACCAATGTTGTTAAGCGTAGAACCCATGAGACGGTCGCTGTGAATAGCTTCGCTGATCTTGAGCGATTGAAAATAATAATCCAGTGCAATCTCGTAGCTGCCGCGGTAGTAATAATTTATACCAATGCTGTTGAGTACCGATGCCAGACCTTCCTGCTCAGATGTAGTCTTGAAAAGATCAAGTGATATAGTATAATTCCGGAGTGCTTCATCGTAATCAGATTGTAACTCGTATGCCTGTCCGATAAAATTATGCGTGCGCGCAAGACCAACGGTGTAGCCGATCGAATGAAAGATTTGTTTCGCACGCGTGAATTCCTGCAAAGCACTATCGTACTCACTCTTGCGTATATAGGCATACCCCGAGACGAGCCATGCGCTACCCACCCCTTTGGTAAAGTCAAGTTGCTCAGCCAGCAGTCGTGCTTCTTTCGCTTTTTGCAGAGAAGGTTGAAACGAACCGGCACGGTATAATTCGCGGGCGAGATCGATCAGTAAATTTACACGCGTGGTATCGGCCGGAGCGTTTTGCAAAAGTGTTTTTAAACTATCCATTTTCGGTTGCTGTGCGTGCGTGTGCAGCAAACCGATACATAAAACGAATAGTAAAAGTGCTGTGAAAGATGGCTGAACCTGCCCGACTCTTAGAATTCTCATGCTCCTCAGGACCTTCTGAAATTAGTACGAAAAATACACGGTGACGAAAATTTTTACGCTTTCAAAAAGCTTACTTCCTTACACGGACAAAACGATTGAATGTTTTGTATTTTAATCGCGATTTACGGTTATCGGTGTATTTTTACGGAGTATGAATACCTCATCTTTTATTACAAACATCAAGAAAACGGTTAACCTGAACGAAGAGGAAGAGAAATACATTGAATCTGTTTTTGTACCACTCCGTGTGAAACAGGGAGAATTTGTTGAACGTAGCGGTGAGATTACACGATACTTTATTTATGTGCAGTCGGGTTGCCTGATGACATACTTCACCGATAAAGATGCTTTCGATCACGTTGCCCAGTTTGCTACTGCCGGCTGGTGGACAGGCGATCTGCACAGCATCACCAAAGCAGTTCCTTCCATCTATAGCACGCGCGCGCTTGCAGACTCTGAAGTTTTATTGTTGCCAAAGAATAGTCAGGAAGAATTACTGAATAAGTATCCGCAGATGGAGCGATACTTCCGCATACTATATCAGAATGCACTTGTAACACATTTACACCGCATCATACAAGGTCATGCATCCGCAGCCGATGAGCGCTATATATCGTTCCGCGAAAAATATCCATCCCTCGAACAGTACGTACCCTTGAAGTATATAGCATCGTATCTCGGCATCACCCCCGAGTTCCTTAGTAAGATCCGAAGGAGGTTGATGGAGAGTAAGTAGCCGTTAATCGTTATAAGTTATAAGTTAATCGTTTTCCGTTATTGGTTGTCAGTAGGTATATACTTTGCACCATCGCCAAACACACCCGAGCCTCACACCTCACACATCTAGCAACTCACAGCTGGCAGCCAGCAGCTCTTTCTTAATCTAGTTCAAGATACTTTCCCGTCTTTCTTAACCTAGTTCAACCCACGGAGGCTGTTGTATGCTGTAGCTTTGTATCATCAATTACAAATAATACAAACCGAAAATACATGGCAACAACAAAATGGACTATTGATACAACGCACAGCGAAGTACAATTTAAAGTGAAACACCTGGTGATTTCAACTGTAACCGGGTCGTTCAAAAAATTCTCAGGCGAAGTAGCGAGCGAAAGCGAAGACTTCAACAACGCGGCTGTTACGCTTAACATTGAAGTTGATAGCATTGACACAAACCAGGCAGATCGTGATGGTCACCTGAAGAGCGATGACTTCTTCTCGGCATCACAACACCCCACTATATCTTTTGCAGGTAAACTGGTAAAGAATGGTGGTGATTATAAACTGAACGGTGACCTGACGATTCGCGGTGTTAAGAAAACAGTTTCCCTGGATGTTGACTTTGGTGGTGTAGTGAAAGATCCTTGGGGAAATACAAAAGCAGGTTTTGAACTGAATGGTAAAGTTAACCGCAAAGATTTTGGTCTGACATGGAATGCTTTAACAGAAGCTGGTGGCATGGTAGTAGGGGAGGATGTGAAGCTTCATATGAACGTTGAGCTGGCGAAAGTGGCGTAAAGGGGTTACATGTTCATATTCTGTCAGCCGAAAGCTACCTGTAACGGGTAGCTTTTTTATTTACAGCAACTATAGATTGTAAACTTATTTGTTCCGTTCATGAACGAGCGGATATGAACCCGTATCTTGGTGGTGTCGTATAAGCCTTATTACCCCTATGACTGCCACTACTGCTACAACTGTAAACGGTATTCTGGTTGAGAAGCCAAGAATATCTTCCATCGACCTGGTGCGAGGTATCATTATGATTATTATGGCGCTCGATCACACGCGCGATTTTTTTCATGCCGATGCCAATGTGTATCAACCTACCGATCTCACACAAACGAGTCCTATATTATTCTTCACACGCTGGATCACGCATTTCTGTGCACCTACTTTTGTATTTCTCTCCGGCACTGCGGCACGCATCAGTCTGCAGCGCAAGGGTACGAAAGAACTTTCGTTGTTCCTGTTAACCCGCGGACTCTGGCTGGTGTTCATTGAGTTTACGGTTGTACGCTTTGCTGTACTGTTTAACTTCTATTACGATTTTGTGATTATGCAGGTGATCTGGGTGATTGGTGCATCGATGATTGTACTCGCGGCTTTGGTTTATCTGCCGGAAATTATAGTGGGTATACTCGGACTCATCATTGTGTTCGGTCATAATGTATTTGATATGTTCCAACTGAAGCCCGGCGATACCGGGTATGCGGCCTGGGCTATAGTAAGACAGACGGGTGCTATTCCGCTGGATGAAAAACATTTACTGCTGGCATTCTACCCGTTAATACCGTGGCTTGGTATAATGCTCGTGGGTTACGCTGCAGGTAAATGGTATACCCGCGACTTTGATCCTGAACTACGAAAGAAGCGACTGCTTACAGCTGGTGTAATTGCTATAGCATTGTTTGTTATCATACGCTTCATCAATATATATGGAGATCCGGCTCCCTGGAGCACGCAGAAAGATATAGTCTTTACGATATTGAGTTTTCTCAACTGCACCAAGTATCCGCCATCGATGCTATATACCTTAATGACTTTAGGCCCTATATTGATAATACTATCATGGATGGAAAATAAAGAACTTAAACTCCTGAAGCCTGCGCTTGTTTTTGGACGAGTTCCATTGTTCTACTATATACTTCATTTCTTTCTCATCCATGCTATATCCCTGATCTCCTATATGCGCATCAGCGGCAAGTCACTGTCGGAAGTAGATTTTCATTTCGGAAACAACTTCGGAGGCATACCGTTTGGTTTCGGGTACTCACTGGGCATAACGTATATCGTCTGGATCAGCATTGTAGTAGCATTATATCCCGTTTGCAAATGGTACAACCGCTACAAGAGCACACACAACTATACCTGGCTCAGCTATCTTTGATGAATTAGAGGATTTTTGAAATTGAAAAATTGGAAGATTAGAAAATTAGAAGGTTATTAAAATTAAGAAGATTGAAAAATTATAAGTATCTGTAATCTTTCAATCTTCCAATTTTTTTTCAATGTTGCAATCTTCTAATCTTTCAATCTTCTTAATTTTCCAATATTCCAATTTTTCCTCGTTACATGCGCTCGGGAACTTCAATGCCGAGGAGTTTCATAGAGCGTTTTATGATACGTGCTACGGTGTGCGATAGCGCGATTCTTAATTTCAACTTAGCTTTATCTTCTTCGTTGAAGATCGGGATGCTTTGGTAGAATTGGTTGTATGCCTTTGCCAATTCGAATGCATAGTTTGCTATAACTGCAGGTGAATAGTCTTTAGCAGCTTCCCTGATTTTATTTTCGAATGAGCTGATCAGATATAGGGCATCGCGCTCTGCGGGCTCGAGTGTTGTTACAGCTCGCAGATCTTGCGGGCTCACTTGTATTCCGAGACTTTCTGCTTTGCGCACGATAGCTTTGATACGCGCGTGAGTATATTGAATGAACGGTCCGGTGAAACCTTGTAATTGTATGGATTCATTCGGATCGAACAACATACGCTTCTTCGGATCAACTTTCAAAAGGAAGAACTTCAGAGCACCAAGACCAATCATTTCGAACAGTGCCTGTGCCTCTGCTTCACTTACGCCTTCCAGTTTGCCAAGTTCACGTGTTTGCTTTTCTGCTTCATCGTGCATTTCCTGCATCAGGTCGTCTGCATCTACAACGGTACCTTCGCGTGACTTCATTTTGCCCGTAGGAAGATCAACCATGCCGTACGACAAATGGAAGCAACGCTTCGCCCAATCATATCCGAGTTTATTCAGAATGAGGAATAATACTTTGAAGTGATACTCCTGTTCATTTCCAACAGTATATACTTGCCCGGATATTTTAGGGAAGTCGGTGAATCGTAATATAGCCGTACCGATGTCCTGCGTCATGTATACTGAAGTACCATCGGCACGAAGTAATACTTTCTGGTCGAGGCCATCGGAAGTAAGATCAACCCAGACAGAGCCATCTTCTTTTCTGAAGAATATACCTTTCTCCAATCCCTGCATCACCAGTTCTTTTCCGAGCAGGTAGGTGTCAGACTCAAAGTATAATTTTTCGAAATCAACACCCATACGTTTATAGGTCGCATCAAATCCCTCGTATACCCAACTGTTCATTGTCTTCCAGAGTTCAACAGTCTCGGTATCTTTTTGCTCCCACTTGCGCAGCAGTTCTTGCGCATCGCGCATGATAGCTGTTTTGTTCTGCGCGATATCTTTTATTGCAGACTTATTCTCTTCCATCTTTTGCTCTAAAGAGAGAATAGGCTTTAATATAGTAGCAAGTTCCTTTTGCTTTTGTTCTATTACTTTAGGTTCAAGGTTTTTGTAAGCTTCTCCTTCAAAGCACTTTGATATATCTTTCCATTTGCCTTCTCCTCTGACTGCTGACTCATATAAAACTTGTGCATCAGTTCCTAACTTTGAAAAATAAGCTGTATCCAGTTTACTTTTCTCTGCGTCCAGTTTGAGGTTGAGGTCACCTACAAGTTTGTTGAATTTCTGAATCTCTTCTACTTCTTTCTCTTGGAATAATTCAAAGTTACCGTTGTCAATATCTTTGAGTATAGCAGCAAGTTGTTTCTTCAGTTCTTTATCAAAGATCACATAATACTTACCCACCAAATGATCACCTTTTATGCCGCTGCTTTGTGGTGTTTCACCGTTTCCGAAAAGTTTCCACGCGGCCATCGATTTGCAGATGTGTATACCACGGTCGTTGATGATCTGTACTTTGTGTACGTTATAACCATTGGCTTTATATATTTCGCTTACGCTATAGCCGAGAAAGTTATTTCGCAGGTGTCCTAAGTGCAGTGGCTTGTTTGTATTCGGTGAAGAATACTCGATCATGATCTCCTGTCCGTTGTAAGGGATCTGTCCGTAGTTCGGATCAGCCGATATAGCATGCAATGCTTCCACCCATATACTATCGTGAAGCGAGAGATTCAGAAATCCTTTTACAACATTATACTTGCTGATAACAGCCGAATGTGCAACGAGGTATTCACCAACCATGCGTGCCGTTTCTTCCGGCCCTTTTCGCGATAGCTTGGTTAATGGAAAACATACCAATGTATGCGTTCCTTCAAACTCGGCATTGGTAGCCTGCAGTTGCAGGTTCTCTACCGTTTGGTTGAATACGGCTGTAACCGCTTTCTGTATTTCGGACTGAAGTAAAAGATCGAGATTCATAATAGACGTAAGACAAAAGTAGCAAGACGTAAGACGGTATAGTCTCGTGCCTTGCTACTATATACTTTAATTTAGCTTTTATTTTACCATTCGAGTATATATGCAAAGATCAGCGGAGCTACAATGGTAGCGTCTGATTCAATGATATACTTCGGTGTTTCGATACTGAGTTTTCCCCAGGTAATTTTCTCATTCGGCACCGCTCCGGAGTATGAACCGTAGCTGGTAGTCGAATCACTGATCTGGCAGAAGTAGCTCCAGTATGGAACATTGTCGCGCTCCAGATCCTGGTGCAGCATCGGCACAACACATATCGGGAAGTCGCCTGCTATACCACCACCAATCTGGAAGAAACCTATACCTTCTGTGCCGGAGTTCTGGGTATACCAGTCTGCTAACCAAACCATATACTCTATACCCGACTTCATGGTTGATGCTTTCAGTTCGCCGGTTACACAGTATGATGCAAAGATGTTACCCATCGTTGAGTCTTCCCATCCCGGAACAACCATTGGTAAATTTCTTTCTGCTGCCGCGATCATCCATGAATTTTTAGGATCGATCTCGTAGTATTGTTTCAGGTCACCGCTGTTCAATAAACGGAACATGAATTCATGCGGGAAGAGACGTTCGCCTTTGTCTTCAGCATCTTTCCATACTTTAAACAAATGCTTTTGCAATCTTCTGAACGCTTCTTCTTCCGGTATACATGTATCGGTTACACGGTTCAGGTGGTTGCCTAACAGTTCCCACTCTTGCTCCGGAGTAAGATCGCGGTAGTTGGGAATTCGTCTGTAGTGCGAATGCGCCACCAGGTTCATGATGTCTTCTTCGAGGTTCGCACCGGTACATGAAATGATTTGTACTTTATCCTGACGGATCATCTCGGCGAAGCTGATGCCAAGCTCACCTGTACTCATAGCACCGGCTAACGTCACCATCATTTTTTTGCCTTCGGCAAGATGCTTTTTATAACCTTTCGCGGCATCTACCAACGCAGCTGCGTTGAAGTGCAGATAATGTTTCTCGATGAAAGAGGAAATCGGTCTGTTTTGGCTCATGACTGTTTTTTATTCGAATTCAGGGGCGAAATTAAGAAAATCGCAGAAGTTCGCTGATTTTTTTACAGAAGCGTGTAAACTTGTCGTTATGATGGAATGCAACCTGGCAGTATTTTGTAGGACTTTATGACGAATGATGTGCTGACTTTATGAGAATCCTGTTTTGCTTGTTTGTAGGTTTTATGTACGGAAGCGCAGAGGCGCAGTCAAAAGAAGAGTTTGAACTCGTAAAAAAAGACGGAACGATCTCGGTGTATGAGCGCTGGATTACCATTCCCAATACTGACCCGCCGATAGAGGCGCGCGAGGTTAAAGGAGAATTTTATTTCAAGAACACCATCTATGCGGGACTGCATCTGATTCAAAATGAGGAAAAAATTATGCAGTGGCAGGATCACGTGAGTGAATTTAAAGTATACAGACAACGCGACACTACTACCTGGATTGAATATTCCTATCACGATATACCATGGCCGGTAAGCGATCAGGATCATCTGCTGGTATATACTATGGCTGCGCCCACCCCGGGCGTTATAACACTTGCATTTAAATCGAAAGTAGACGATGGCATTGCTCCGGTTCGAAAAGGTGTAACACGTATGGAGCTTTCGGGTAGTTGGCGGCTCGAGCAGATTGCACCGGGAAAAGTGAAAGCTACTTATATCATTTCATCGAAGCCCATTGGTATACCCAAGTTTCTGACAGACCCGATCATCCGCAGTAATATTATGACAACCATTAAGGAGTATATAGCTTTGCTGGAAGGGACAAAATGATCAAACTAATATCTATGGTCTTTTAAGTAAACCTCGGGAGTTGTAACAGATATCTTTGCAGTCTTGTAGTCGCGCAGATTTCGTGTGAGGATCACCTTTATATGATTTTCAAGTGCTGTAAAATACTGCACACCATCTTCGAAATCCTTGAAATCAGAACGAAGAGCTTGCTCTATAACATGATCTGTTACCGCCAATGTGTCAACTAGTTTTCTGAGATTTATGATAAGTCCTTTTGCTTCTGATGTCGGGTATGCCTTCAATAGCAAATAGTGGATATTGGCAATTGTAAGTGCAGAAACAGAAAGCTTAAT
>CBIHOZ010000139.1:0-19515 GCA_966211525.1 uncultured Chitinophaga sp.
CTCAGTTACACAAACCCCAGTACAGCTATGCACCAGGAATATATCGAGATTCGCGGTGGACGCGAGAATAATCTGAAAGACATTTCGCTGAAGATCCCGAAACGACAGATCACTATATTTACCGGTGTGTCGGGATCAGGGAAATCTTCTATTGTCTTTGATACAATTGCAACGGAAGCACAACGCCAGCTCTATGAAAACTTCAGCATGTTTGTGCGGAATTTTCTGCCACGATATGCCCCGCCACAGGCAGACGCAATCGAGAATTTAAGTATGGCGATTGTAGTGGATCAGAAAAGATTAGGCGGTGGTTCACACTCTACCGTAGGAACCATCACGGATATAGCACCGGTGTTACGACTTTTATATTCTCGAATAGGACAACCCCATGTTGGCTATTCAAATGCTTTTTCCTTTAATGATCCGCAGGGCATGTGTCCCGAATGTAACGGCCTCGGTAAAAAGATGGGTATCATAGCCGATTCATTCCTCGACATGAACAAGTCACTCAACGAAGGCGCGATACAAGTGCCCGGTTTTGCTTCGTGGGAAAATGCTATGTATGCAAGTTCGGGTTTCTTTGAGCCGGATAAGAAACTTCGTGACTTCACGACAGAAGAAATGGATATACTTCTGCATAGTAAGCCGCGTAAAGTAAAAATGAACTTCGGCAATGGTGTGATCAATGTTACCTATATGGGCATCATTGAAAAATTTACCAAGGCCTATATTAAACGAGACATCAAAACGCTTTCCGAGCGAACGCAGAAGAAAGTTGCTCCTTACATCGGACTCACGCTTTGTCCTTTGTGTAAGGGAGCGCGTTTAAGTCAGGCTGCTTTAGGTTGCAAGATCAACGGAAAAAATATAGCAGAAATCTCGGCGATGGAAATTTCTGCTGTGATTTCTTTTCTGGAGGAAATCAACAACGCAGTAGGAGCTCCCATGATAGCAACGCTGAAGGAAAGATTACAACACCTGGTTGCTATGGGACTGGATTATCTGAGTCTCGATCGCGAAACGAATACACTCTCCGGTGGCGAGTCTCAACGCATCAAGATGGTAAAGCATTTGAGCAGCAGCCTGGTGGATGTCATGTATATATTTGACGAGCCCAGCGTAGGGTTGCATCCACGCGATGTACATCGCCTCAACGACTTGCTGCGAAAGCTTCGCGATAAAGGTAATACAGTGATTGTGGTAGAGCACGATCCTGATGTGATCAAAGTAGCCGATCATATTGTTGATGTTGGTCCGCGGGCAGGAAGTGGTGGCGGAAGAATTGTGTTTGAAGGTAAATATACCGCGCTTCTGAAATCAGATACACTTACGGGAAAACACATGCAACAAACCACTCCGGTTAAAGAGCATGTACGTAAACCCAATGGAGTACTACCGATCAAACACGCGAAGGTTAATAATCTTCAGGATGTAAGTGTAGACATTCCGAAAGGAGTAATGACCGTTGTGACAGGTGTAGCAGGTTCCGGCAAAAGCTCACTCATTCATCAGGTATTTTTAAAACAGCATGCCGATGCGATCGTGATCGATCAATCGGCTGTCGGTACATCGTCACGATCAAACCCTGCAACCTATACCGGTATCATGGATGATCTGCGTAAAGCTTTTGCTTCTGAAAATAAAGTTAGTGCTTCGCTGTTTAGCTTTAATTCAGAAGGCGCGTGTCAAAACTGCCAGGGCGCAGGATTGATATATACCGACCTAGCCTTTCTGGACGGTATCAAGACAGCCTGCGAGGTATGCGATGGTAAACGATTTAAAGAAGAAGTATTGAATTACAAACTGGAAGGTAAATCAATTGCCGATGTACTCGACTTAACCGTTGATGCAGCGATTGATTTCTTGAAGCAGAAGGAGATTCAAAAGAAGTTGCGTACGCTGAGTGATGTTGGTTTGAATTATTTAACACTCGGGCAACCGCTCAGCACGTTGTCAGGAGGAGAGTGTCAGCGAATTAAACTGGCAAGTGAATTACATAAAAGCGGAAGTATATATGTATTGGATGAGCCGACTACGGGGTTACACATGTCAGATATAGGACATCTGCTTGCTATTATGAACAGACTGGTAGATGCCGGTAACACCGTAGTGGTAATTGAACACAACGTAAGCGTTATGAAGAATGCAGACTGGATTATCGATATGGGTCCGGAAGGAGGTCATCGCGGTGGGAGAGTTGTCTTTGAAGGTACACCCGCTGACCTGTTGCATGCCAAACACTCCATTACCAGTGCGTATTTAAAAGATGCTGTACTGGTATAGCATCCTTTTAAACTAAGTGAAGATATGTGGGTTGAAGGAGAAGTATAGTTACTGTTCAGTATAATTCATTTTATAACCGAACGAAGTTTATATCGTAAGCACAGAAGCTTCGATTGTATGCGTGGTAATTGTTACATTTGAAGGCAAGGCTATTTTGAAGCCTGAGAGGAAGCTATGAAGAAAATTGGATTTTTGTCATTTGGACACTGGGCTAATCGCCAGGGGTATAATGCACGCACGGCAAGTGATACATTACTTCAATCTATAGATCTGGCCGTTGCCGGGGAAGAAATGGGATTGGACGGTGCATATTTTCGTGTGCATCATTTCGCTGCTCAACTCGGATCACCATTTCCGTTATTAGCAGCGATCGGTGCGAAAACAAAAAAGATAGAGATTGGAACAGGCGTCATTGATATGCGCTATGAAAATCCGCTCTACATGGTAGAAGATGCAGGAGCAGCTGATCTTATATCCGGCGGAAGATTACAGTTAGGTATTAGCAGAGGTTCACCTGAACAGGTAATTGATGGATGGCGCTACTTTGGTTATCAACCTGCCCAAGGAGAAAGTGATGCTGACATGGGACGCCGTAAAGCGCTGGAGTTTCTGGATAAACTAAATGGTGTCGGCTTTGCCAAGCCTAATCCGTTTCCTATGTTTCCGAATCCTCCGGGTTTGTTACGATTAGAACCACACTCTCCCGGACTGCGTAACCGGATCTGGTGGGGAGCTGCTTCAAATGCTACAGCGGTATGGGCCGCTGAAAACGGAATGCATCTGCAAAGCTCTACGCTCAAGTATGATGAAAGTGGTAAACCTTTTCACGTTCAGCAGGCCGAGCAAATCAGACTATATAAAGAAGCCTGGAAGAAAGCTGGTCATCAACGCGAGCCAAGAGTTTCAGTAAGTCGATCTGTTTTTGCATTGGTAACGGATCAGGACAGGTATCTCTTTGGACAGGAGACAAGTCGTGCGGATCAGATCGGTTATATTGAAAGCGACAGACGTGCTATTTTCGGAAGAAGCTATGCTGCCGAACCGGATCAACTCATAAAAGAATTAGCAGCAGATGAAGCGATTCAGGAGGCGGATACACTTCTTTTAACGATACCGAACACGCTGGGTGTAGATTACAATATTCATGTACTGTCTTCAATTTTAAAGTATGTCGCACCCGGATTAGGCTGGCGGTAATTTTTGATGGAGCATGTTGCTTTTGCTTGCCAGCGAAGTGTTTGCTGGTGGAGAGTATATATATAGATGTGACAACCAAGTTCTTCGATCAAGGACGAAGGTTAGAAGTATATAGCACGTGTAAATGATCACGTGTGGTTTATAACGGCATAATTATTTAACCTGGATAGCAGGGTTTAAATAGATGCTGTATGGATCAAAAGAAGCAAAAACAAATTTCAAAAGAATGGCATGAAGCTTTTGGAACCGAGGCGTTGAAACACAACTACGATAAATATCTGCACGATAACTTTGTTGCAGATTTCTTCGGCGGCAACCAGGTTAACAAGACGAAATATATAGAGGAAGATCAACGATTTGCTGCAGCATTCACCAACAATAAGATAACGGTGGTGGAACAGATTTCGGAGGACAACAAGGTTGTTTCCGTTATGACATGGACCGCTGTCCAGGTTGGAGATTTACCGGGTATTCCTGCAACCGGAAAGTCGTTTGAGATCAAAGGATTTGCGATAGACTATTTTAAAGATGACAAGGTGATCAAACATTTCCCGTTGTTTGATCAATTCAATATGTTGCAGCAGCTCGGAGCGATGGCTGAATCCAGGAAGTGAGTACGAGTGGGTATATATATAATCTGATCATGGTTCTCCATTTTGTAAAACGGAGAACCATGATATATAAATAAATTTGATAGAAGTCTGTTTACTACTCAAACTCAACCCTGAACACCGTTGCCAGTTCATCCATTTTACTTGCATCTGGTGTTTGTATCGTAAGCTTCTTTCCCGCTACCGACCATTTTAGCTCGGCCTCACTGCCTACTACAGAGACACGTTTCACCTTTCCCTCTATATCGGTCCGGATTTCAAGAGGAGCGTTAGGCGTAGGAAGTCCGAGGGAATATATATACATATACTTCTTGTCCTTCGATACGGTAAAGCGAATGTCACTTTTGCCATATTTTATGGTCGCAGATTGTCCACCGAAATGGCCTTTGTCAATGGTAGCATCTCCATAACCATAGACCGAGTAGGCCCGCGTTTCATATACTGCTTCTTTATGTTTGCTGATCCATTTTCCGATAGCAGCCAGGATACTCCGCTGTTCGTTGTTGATCGTGCCATCCGCCATCGGAGATATATTCAGTAATACAATACCTTTCTTACTCCATACATCAATCATGTTTCGGATAACGAGTGATGGTTCTTTATACGTTTGTCCGTTGATGTAACACCAGCTATCATTACTTAGTGTAATATCGGTTAGCCAGTAATCTTCAGAGATGTCCATCTTACCGCCTTGCTCAATATCCAGTATACCTACATTAGCGGGTAAGTCTTCCTGTTTATAGGCAACGATAGGATGTTGACCGCGTGAAGTAGCCGCGTTGAAATGATGCGCCACCATTTTCTGACGGTATACTTCGGGAATACGATCGAGCCATGAGTCAAACCAGATGATATCCGGTTGATAATTATCAACGACCTCGTTTATCTGGTTCAGCCAGTAATTCAGGAATTCATCTTCAGGCATGTTGCCATAGAGTAGCCTTAGCTTGGGATCATTTGTTGACGTGATATAGTCAGGATGATAGGGGAAATGACTATCGTCTCCGGGATCGGGTGTGTTCTGCGCCCACCTCGAAGAATCTTGTGCATATCGCTGAAGCAGTCGTTCGTGGTGAAAGGTCGCGATGGTTTTCATGTTGTTCTTTTTCAGTTCAGCAAACAAATCACCAAGTATATCTTTCTTCGGGCCCATCGCTTTCGAATTCCACGGGTTTAGTTTACTATCCCACATGGCAAATCCATCGTGGTGCTGCGCGACTGGTCCGGCAAATTGCGCTCCCGCATTCTTAAATAAATCGGCCCATTCTTTAGCATCAAAGTGCTCACCGGTAAACATCGGTATAAAATCATGGTAGTTGAATTGAGCTACCGGACCAAACGTTTTCTTATGATGTTCAAATATATCTCCGCCCCAACCTTCTCGTCCGGGTGCGTACATCCACCGGGGATACCACTCGGAACCGTAAGCAGGCACACTATAAACGCCCCAGTGAAAATATATACCGAACTTTGCGTCCTTGAACCATTCGGGTTCTCTTTCAATCTTCGCGAGAGACTCCCATGTTTCTTCAAACTGTACTTGCTTGTCAGGTGCTTTTGTATCCGATTCTTTTTTGCACGAGACAAGAGCAGTGCCTAATGTTAAAATTAAAAACAGACGATTTAGTTTTATCATAATGCGTTACGTTTTTACCTGCGATGCATAGCTTCGAGAATTATATATATTATTGGATCACTCAATGCTTTCATCACTATATGTATATATACTATAAATGAAAAATTCGATCCATTACAATCCACTTTTCTCCCGTTTTTGCCCACGGCAGAGATTGCTGAAATTTCCACATCAGCTGTTCCCATTCCTGAACTTTAGGATTGCTCTCATCCATAGCGGCTTTTCTTTCGAAACTAAAAGTATCCTCGGTCTCCATGATCATGAACAACCGATTACCGGTTCTGTAAATCTCCATGTTGAGGATGCCGGAGTCAGTGATGCTTTTCGTGATAGCAGGCCATGCATTTTCTTTTCTGTGCCAGTCTTCGTATTGAGCAATTAATTCCGGATCGTCTACGAGATCCAGCGCCAAACAATATTTTTTCATTTTTATAGGGTTCAGGCTATTTCCACCATTGCTTTTATTACTCGGTAATCAGGATTCAGCCAGTTCTGGAATTCATCTTTAACCTGGTCAAAATTTACCCGGTGCGTTATGAAAATGGTAGGATCGATTTCTTTTCTTTTGATCAGGGAGATTACACTCTCGAAATCAGCTCGCGTTGCATTCCTGCTGCTCATGAGCGTTGCTTCTCGTTTGTGAAACTCCGGGTGACTGAAATATATATCACCTTTCTGCAAGCCGATCAGTATATAGCGTGCTCCATGTGCCATGTAACGGAAGGCATTGTTTATAGCGTTCAGATTTCCGGTTGCATCCATAACAACGGTTGGCATATCACCATTGGTAATTGCTTTCAATTTCTCCAGAACATCATCGTCTATGGCATTGATGATATGTTCTACCTTCAGCACATCTTTGCAGAATCTTAATCGATCGTTATTGGTGTCAAGCGCAATCACATGTCCGCCTGCGGCACGTACAAACTCCATCGTACCTAAGCCAATGGGACCGGCACCGACCACGAGGACAAATTCATCTTTTTCTATTCCTGCTCTCCTCACAGCATGCGCGCCAATAGCCAATGGTTCAACTAAAGCTAACGCGTCCAGACTAAGGCCTTCGCCATGAACCAATGCGTAGGAGGGCACAGCGTAATATTCCACCATACCGCCATGCTGATGGACACCACACACCTTGATATTTACGCAAGCATTTTGTTTTCCTCTTCGGCATGCTATACATTCGCCACAAGAGAAGTAAGGTATAAAGGTGACGATCTCTCCAATCTCAAAGCCGGGGCAATCTTCAGCGGAAACTATTTCACCTGCGAGTTCATGACCTAAAATGCGAGGGTATTCGAAATAGGGTTGCGTACCTTCAAAGGCATGTAAGTCCGTTCCGCAAATTCCGATCCTCCGGATCTTTACAATGGCATGTCCTGGGGCAGGCTTCGGTTGCTCTGCATTTATATAGTTGAACTCACCTGGTTTTGTGCAGACTAATGTTTTCATGATGTTGTTGTGATTCTCGTATAGTATATATTAGCTACAGTACATTGTATGTGAAATCCACTTGTATCAGATTTCTGTTTCTAAGTTCTTTCCAGAATTGTGTTGGAATACTTGTTTCCGCCATGGCAAGATTGGATCGCACCCGGGATGAATTGGTAGTATTCAATGCTATACTTTTTACTCCCGGAACATTCAGCGCAAATTGTACACAGGCTTGTGCAGGCTTTATATCGAATTCGTTGCAAACTGCGAAGAAATCTTCGCGCCACTTGAAAAGTGCATCACTTTGTATACTTCCTTTTTCAACCAGCCGATAATCGAAATAATTACTTCCTACAAGAAAGCCTGAATGAAATACTGCTGAGTTAATAACATATATACCTTGTTGACTCGCTTCGGCTATAAAACGCAAGAGTGCTTCAGGATGGCTTTTAATAGTCATGCTGTTCGCAATCATAATCCAATCCAGTTCAACATCCCTTGTGATTTGTTCAATGATTCTCCAATCTTTCGCACCAACGCCTATAGATTGTACTTTTCCCTGCTTCTTCAAATCGTGCAAGGCCCGGTAAGCCTCGAGAATATCCTTGTACAATTGTTCTGAATGTTGGGCGCTGCTTGCCGCCGATATATATTCATCCGGATCATGCACAGAGACCATTTGCGCCGGGTAAGCATCAAGCAATGCATTACCTTGTTCAAAACATTCCAGTATACCTTCGTAACTTATTTTTTGAACAGCATCGTGTTTCAGATTTTTCCACACACCGGGCTCGAAGGTCGGTTCCTCAGTGGTTAGTTCCGTGCGAAGCCAGCCAAGCTTGTTGCTAATGATCACATCGTCCGGACGGGCATTCAATTGCTTGAGACATGTGCCGAGCACCTCAAGCGCCAGACCTGCACCATATTTACCAGCAGAATCAAACACCGCCTTTCCACTTGATAAACGAAGACATTCGCTTACAATATTTAACTTTTCCTGTTCTTCAAGAGCAACAAATAAATTGCCCAGACCGCTGGTTCCAAATACCACGGAGGGAAGATCCGTCATTACGGTATCACGATGCAGGTTATCAGATTTTTTCATTAGCATGGCGTTGTTACAATTCCGACCTTGCGACTAAATTTTAATCATATGCGAGCATCTGAAATCGGTGATGCAGCCATAACAAACTTAGCATCGGCAACAAAATTTGTCATTGCACCAAAAAGACTTTAATTTGTCTGAATCCGACTTTTTGCAAAACGGGTCAATCGCATGGAAAAAAGCCTATTGAATTACAACTTCTCGCTTCTGCACATTGACTATGTTAAGCTGAATAAGAAGTGGAACTATGCCAATGTGATCAGTCCTTACTATAGAATATACTATATCGATGAAGGCGAAGGGTATGTGTTAAGTAAACAAGACAAGGTAAAGCTTGAGCCCGGTTATTTCTATCTTCTGCCAAGCTTCACGTTGTGCAACTTATTTTGTAAGGTATACTTAAGCCAATACTTTCTTCATTTCTTTGAAGAATCGGTGGAAGGTCTTTCACTCTTCGAGAATAACCGGCGGGTTATCAAAGTTCCTGCCAGTCATACAGACATTACCAACATGAAGCGGTTGCTTGAAATCAATCCGGGGCGAGGTATAAATCGTTCGGACAATCCGAAAGAATATGAGAAGTATACCTATTACAAAAGCTACCAGCAGCTCAATAAGACAGTTAGCGATTCTGTTTTCTTCGAAACGCAGGGTATAATACTTCAACTCATTTCCCGGTTTTTGAGTTCGCGCAAAATTACAAACAATGCTCCGGATCCGATCGCGTCAAAAATCCTGGAGGCCATGCGATACATTCAGGTTACGCGGGAAAATCTAACCGTAAGTTATTTAGCTGAGCGCGCAAATTTACACCAAGACTATTTTTCAAGACTATTCTTGCGATATGCAGGGCAACGGCCTTTAAGCTATATACATGAAAAACGAATCGAACGTGCGCAATACCTGATTGCCACCACAGATTTGTCGTATGCCGCGATTGCAGAAGAGACCGGGTTTGAAAACTTATCTCATTTTTCAAAAGTCTTTAAAAAGGTCACCAGTCTCACACCCGGTGAGTATAAAAAACAAAACAGAGTTTAGTGGCACTACGCTGGCTTTGTATAAATAGTAAGGCTACATAGGTTGGTTATGTAGATCAAACTTTGTTGTAGCACCACAATCATTTTACAAATTCAAAAGTACCATCTAATGCCATGGCACTTCTGTTTCCTCTTGTGCTTTTCTCATCTCTGAAAGTTGCAAAAGCATGGACGGAGCCATTCTTTGTATCAATTACCTGGCTGATAGTAAGTCCGTCTTCTTCAATCCAGTTGAGAAAGTGCAGAATCTCCGCGATCTCTTTATATACGATGGTTTCTTTGCCTTCACGTATAACTCCATTGTTGTCCGTAGTTTTCCATTGGAGCGTACTATCTGTGAGGTAGGAGACCTCTGCCTTAAATTGCGGATATACTATCTTTCCCTTCTTCCCGATAAGACTATAATCAAATGAGCTGCTATCCGACTCATGTGAAGGTTCGCGGTGTGAATTATTTTTACTTTCGGTTGTGCATCCCATCATGAATACCAGTGTGACGGTTAAACAATAGTTACTTTTCATATATAGCAGGCCTTTGTATCCATGACAATTAAGTGTAAACTCTCAAGTGTCATGCTACTATTTTTTCAAAATTAGAACGGTGAGCTCTTTTCAGAAACAGTACTAGTACAGTCATATATTTCAGTGTTTATACGTACAAACAGAGTATCACAAGGCAGTGCATATCCAGCTCACATTGCAAAGTATAGGCCCTCCGTTGTCCGCAATATAGAGCATCCCGTCAATGTTCGTTTTGTTCACCCGGTTGAGCGTATCAATTTTCAAACGGTGGTTCATGCTGGCGATTTTTGTGAAAAAGGGATTCCAGTTTTTATGTGATTTTAGTGGATTTCGGGCCCGATAACCGTGGTTAAAGAATTAATTGCCGTTGGGTAATTGCAATTGTGAGTAATACATTTATTTTTACACAACCGATTGCAAGAGCATATTAGAGTGATTAGATGAGCAGGCGTGAAGCTTGGTCGGATGTTTTTGTGTTTGAATAACTTATAGTCATAATGACTATAAATACATACTTAAACCATTCAATAACTTATGAGAACGACAGTCTTGTTAATGACGTTTTCGGTACTTTCTGTTACGGCATCAGCTCAAAAGTTTGCCGCTAAACCCCTGGTAGACCATATATATACAGCAGATCCTTCTGCGCATGTATTCAATGGCAGGATTTACATTTACCCTTCGCACGACATTGAAAGTGGCACTGCTGAAGATGATGAGGGCGGACACTTTGATATGAAGGATTATCACATCTTGTCCATGGATGCTATTGGCGGAAAGGTGACTGATCACGGAGTGGCTCTTGATATAAAAGATATTCCCTGGGCCGGTCGCCAACTGTGGGCACCTGACGCTGCGTATGCAAACAATACATACTATTTATACTTTCCGGTGAAAGATAAAAGTGATGTCTTTCGTATAGGTGTCGCTACAAGTAAAAAACCGGAAGGCCCGTTCGTTGCCGAGAAGCAGCCTATTGCCGGCAGCTATAGTATAGATCCTGCTATATTTCGTGATGATGACGGTTCATTTTATATGTACTTCGGCGGTATCTGGGGCGGACAACTTCAGCGCTGGGACAATAACAAATACAACGCAGCCGGTGCGCTAAGAAAGCCTGAAGAGCAAGCTGTTCTGCCTCGCGTAGCCAAATTGACAAAGGATATGAAAAGCTTCGCAGGTGAAGTAAAAGAAATCAAACTGGTAGATGAAAACGGCAAAACCTTCACCGAGAAACAAAACGATAAACGTTTCTTTGAGGCATCGTGGGTACACAAGTACAATGGTAAATATTACTTCTCGTATTCAACAGGCGATACACATAATATCTGTTACGCTATTGGAGATTCTCCCTATGGTCCGTTTACCTATAAAGGTATAGTACTTAATCCGGTAAAGGGCTGGACGAATCATCACTCTATCGTAGAGTTCAAAGGGAAGTGGTATATCTTCTACCACGATGTTGAACTTTCCGGCAAGACCCACCTTCGCAATATTAAGGTGACAGAGCTCAAGCATAACGCGGATGGCACAATCCAGACGGTGAGTGCTTTTCTGGAAGAGACACCCAAGTAAGTGATCAGAATTTACCGGGTAACATTTTTACGTTGCCCGGTAAAGATTGATATATAGTCTGTTGTTCAATGATATATACCGGCTGTGTTACTGTAGCAGACGATGAACGGAATCCGTAAAGGAAAATGTTCATCATAACGCTGCAACCACATCTGAATTTGTTCCACTTCCGCATTTAGCAATTTAGTATGGGGGAGATAAGGTCATTCGAAATACTATCCGAAGAAAAGTTTGCAGAGATCTACCAGGCTTTCTGGAAGAAGCTGTATAGCGTAGCCTATAGTCACCTGCGTGATAAGGCGCTCGCGCAGGAGCTTGTGCAGGATGTATTTGTAAAGTTGTGGCTGAACAGAGATAACATCAAGCCGGTTGAAAATGCTGAGGCCTACCTCTTGACCGCGATACGAAATAAAATTTATGATCACTTTGACAGTGTTGCCTGCAGAAAGAAACATTACCAGCGTGCACTCGAAGATTTTTCAGAAGAACGACATGCTGTAGACGACATCGTTATATTTAATGAGGGCATGAATGTCATTTTTGATGAGCTGAAAAAAATGCCCGAAAAAACAGAAGCGGTTTTTCGATTGAGTAAATTTCATAAGTACTCCAATGATGAGATTGCCGAAAAGACGCAGTTATCATCGAAAGCAGTTGAGTACCACATCACGCAGGCTATAAAAAAACTCCGCACCCGCTTGGCTATGTTTCTCTCGTAGCACGTTTTTTTATCACGCGATAGTACACTCCTTATAATAGTAAAACTTCCTGCTTCAGTTAAATTCATTTGGCGTTTCTGCTTTTTAATTCTTTTTGATAAACCTGTTTAGGGATACCTGCTGTGACAGCCGTCTTCGTTTTGAGAAGCCAATTTTCTCAATCAACCTATGAACCACGAAGAATTAGCCGAACTCATTAAACGTTATCGATCCGGAACCGCCACACCTGAAGAGATAGCCTTACTCGATAAAATCTGGTCTGAAGCGCAGACAGAAACTTCCATTACATCCGATCACACAGAAGCGCAGTTGCAGGAGATACAGGGCCAGATGTTTTCCGCTATACAAAATGAGATACAAAAGAAGGAACGCGGGCGTGGTACATCGGTATCCTATATACCATTACTCTATAAAGTTGCGGCATCTATACTCGTGGTTATAGCAGTATCGTTCTGGTGGTATAGTTCATCCAATCGCCTGCATGAAGTTCGTACGGGTTTCGGAGAGCAGCGTATTGTTATGCTGCCGGATCAATCGAAAGTTATACTCAATGGTAACTCTGTACTTCGATATCTGCCAGACTGGGATGAAAATACTTCCCGAGAAGTATGGATAGAAGGGGAGGGATTTTTCTCTGTGATCCATACCAGGAACCATCAGAAATTTATAGTACATGGTGTTAACGAACTCAACGTTGAAGTATTAGGAACAAAGTTCAATGTAAACACGCGGCATTGCTCATCGGAAGTGATGCTCACCGAAGGAAAAGTAAAACTTGAACTCGCAGGAGCCGACAATAAACAACCACTCTTTTTAAAGCCGGGTGAACTGGCAACCGTAACCGACAAGGAATTGACTTCACAGAGTGTAAACAAGCAACGCTATACATCATGGCTCGAGAATAAACTATTTTTTGAACGCACTCCGCTGCGTGACATATCCGGTATATTGAAAGATACCTATGGTCTGAATGTTACATTTTCAGATCCTGCCCTTGAGACAAGGGAACTCTCGGGTGAAATATCGGCCGCTACGGTAGACGAGATACTATATGCCATTGGTGAAACGCTGGATCTCAACATTGAGAAACACGGGCAGCTGGTTACTATATCATCGAAACACCATTAGTATATCTATTGAATAACTAAACAACCCAAACCAATCATGATGAGACACTACTTTATTAATCGCTACTTGAGATGGTGCTGTTTGAGTATAGCACTTCTGAGTTCGGCACAGATGATAAATGCCCAGGGGCATTTATATGCGGATGCGAAAAGAACCAATACGCTTTCTCCCCAGGCAAAGCGCTCGCTGCACGAGGTACTTTCTGAAATACAGACTCATTTTAAAGTCTCTTTTGTATATGAGTCAACCGTAGTTGACGGCAAAGAGGTAATCGGAAAAGTGTCGTATAGTAACAATCTAGAAAAGACGCTGAGTGCAGTGTTGGCTCCTATAGGATTAAGGTATAGGAAGATCAACAAGTCTACATATTCCATCGTACGCACGTCCGCTTCATCGGGTATCCGAAAAGAAACGGATACAGTAAGGACAGACAACGGCGACAGCGATCCCGTTCTGGAGACTTACGTTGATCAGACCGGCAATGCAAATCCGGATACAGATATAGCTATACTTGTCAAAGGACGTGTTACCGATGAGAATAACAGTCCTATACCAGGCGCAAATGTCTTGATAAAGGGAACGGCAGTAGGAACAACCACGGATACCGAAGGCGGGTTCTCCCTCGAAGTTCCAGACGATGCAGCGATCCTGGTAGTAAGCTTTATCGGATATGTATCGCAGGAAATTGTAGTCGGTAATCAAACCAACATCACTATAGCGCTGAAGCCAGATGTTCAGCAACTGGGTGAAGTTGTTGTGGTGGGTTATGGTACGCAGAAGAAAGCATCATTAACAGGCGCTATATCTTCTGTATCTGCCAAAGAGATCAGTGCACAACCCGTAGTGAATGTAGGACAGGCTTTGCAAGGTCGTATAGCCGGTGTTTCCGTTACGAACAACGGTGCGCCTGGTGAAGCTCCGATCATCCGCGTACGCGGTGTGGGTACCATCAACAACGCTAATCCTTTATTTGTAGTAGACGGATTTCCAACATCAGATCTGAATAGTTTTAACCCGAAAGATATAGAGTCAGTGGATGTATTGAAAGATGCAAGCGCTGCAGCGATCTACGGTTCAAGAGCATCGAATGGTGTTGTGTTGATCACAACCAAAAGCGGATCACTCAATAAAAAACTCACTGTAAATTTCGATAGTTACTACGGAGTGGAGCAGCCCTGGCGAAAGCTGGATCTGTTGAATACAAATCAATATATAGACTTCGCTACGGATTTGATGACCAATGCTGATATATATAAGAACGAAACCAACGGCAGCGACCCGGATGTAGTGGTTGGCTCCGGTGTACCGGACAGAATTGAACTGGGAGGACTGGATCAACCGATCAACTCACAAACCTCGCAAACATTCCGACAAACCAACACCGACTGGCAGGATGAGATGTTCAGAACAGGTCGCATTCAACAACACAAAGTAGAATTATCAGGAGGATCTGCGGCATCAAAAATGTTTGCGTCCTTCGGCTACTTCGAACAGGAAGGTATCATGCTCGGTACAGGCTATCAAAGAGGTGATGTGCGATTAAATACAGATCATAATGTATCGAAGCGCGTAAAAGTAGGTCAGAACTTTTATGTAGCGTATGACGAACGTAAAGTAGAACAGCAGTCTGGAGGAAGAACACAACTGCAGCACATGTTCCGAAGCTCGCCTTATTTTCCGGTATATAATCCGGATAACTTCGGTGGATTTTTTGGTGCACAGAGTGTAGATGGTTCTGATCCGGAGAACCCCGTAAGAATTGCTTTACAGGATAAACAAAATCAGCAGCGATTAAAGCTCCTTGGTAATGCGTATGTAGATGTAAAGATCTTTGATTTCCTCACGTACCGCTTCAAGGCTGGTATTGACTATGTAGCCTATACACAACGAAGTCACTCAGCAGCGTATAACACCGGCGGATATTCAAATCGTGCAGCAGCATTGGTGAATCAGAATCGTCAGGACTTTACTTCTGTACTTCTTACCAATCAGTTAACATTCGACAAAACATTTGGAAAGCATTCAGTAAACGCAACGGTAGTTGCTGAACAACAAACGAACAAGTTCTCGCAGATTACAGGAGCTGGTGAGAATGCTATATCCAATGATATATACCAACCGGTTGGCTTGTCGAAAATCAGTTTCAACGGAGATAAATCAGAGTCTGCGTTGATCTCCTATATCGGAAGAATAAACTATGAGTACGCTGGTAAATATTTACTTGGCGCTTCGTTCAGACGCGATGGATCTTCACGTTTTAGTCCTTCCAATCGCTGGGGTAACTTTCCCGCTGTATCGGCCGGATGGCGCATCAGTGAAGAATCGTTTTTGGTAAACAACGATATCGTTAGTGATCTTAAACTTCGTGCAAGCTATGGCGTAACGGGGAACAACAGCAGTGGAGACTATGCATGGATGTCAACGATATCCAGTAACCAGATATACCAGATTGGTGGTGCTGCTGTAACAGGGTATACGATCCGTGCACTTGCTAACTCCAATCTCACATGGGAATCAACCTATATGACAAATATAGGTCTGGACCTGGGCGTTCTCAATAACCAGTTGACCTTGTCGGTTGAGTACTTCAACAACAAAACAAAAGACATGATTATTTCACGTCCTATTCCGCTGTCTTTCGGTTATGATGTAAACCCGTTTGATAACGTTGGTGAAGTTGAAAACAAAGGCGTTGAACTCGAACTTGGTTATGAAAAATCATCCGGTAATTTAACCTTTGGTGTTTCCGGAAATATATCCTTCATCAAAAACGAAGTACTTAGCTTGGGTGAAGAAGGTACTACCATTGCACAAGGCGACTGGTATGGCGATAACCTGACGCTCACCAAAGTAGGAGAGCCTATAGGTTATTTCAACGGCTATGTAGTAGATGGTATATTTCAGGAAGGCGAGGCTCATCCGATGCAGCCTAATGCACGCGCAGGAGACATTCGCTTTAAAGATGTTACCGGCGATGGTATACTGAATGCCGAAGACAAAACCAATGTTGGACACTTCCTTCCGGATTTTTCGTACGGTGTAAATTTCTCTGCCAACTGGAAAGGATTTGATGCCTCGTTGTTTTTGCAAGGTGTTTCCGGAAATGAAATATATAGTATCGTAAAGTATGATCTGGAAGGTATGACCAGGTTGTTCAATGCCGGCACTGCGGTGCTGGACCGATGGACTCCCGAAAACCCAAACACAAATGTTCCGCGTGCTATATCCGGTGACCCGAATCAAAATGCCAGAGCTTCTGATCGCTTTGTAGAAGACGGTTCGTATTTCCGAATCAAAAACCTGACGCTGGGATATAATTTTTCATCACCGGGTTCTTTCACAGCCGGTGCTGTAACACGACTGAGAATATATACCACCATGCAAAACCTGCTTACGATTACCAAGTACAAGAGCGGATACGATCCGGAGATTGGAAACCGAAACCTGAGTACCAACGGTCTTACCTCGGGTATAGACTACGGCCAGTTTCCGCAGGCAAGAAGTATAGTAGTCGGAATACAGGTAGGATTTTAAAAACGATTTTCATTTGATTCATTAATAAGCATTGCAATGAAAAGAAAATTAATATTATCACTGATCGGTACGCTGGCGTTCGCGCTATCGTGTAACGACAGTATACTGGACAAGAGTAATCCCAATGAATTTACACCGGATTCATTCTATAAAAATGGCGATCAGATCGTAGGTGGTGTAAATGCAGTTTACTCAAGCTTGCAAAGCCTTGATCTTTTTTGTCGCGAATATTTCTTCCTGCACGACATGCGCGGTGACGATGTAGCATCGGGTGGTGGTCAGCTTGAAACGCATCGTGGACAATTACTGACCGGAACACACGATGCATCGAACGGAGTGCTTATGCAGGTTTGGCGCGGATGGTATAGACTTATCCATCAGGCTAACCAGGTAATCGATAACGCACCGAAGGCTACCGAAAATGTTACCGAAGAATTGAAATTGCGTGTGGTAGCAGAAGCTAAATTTTTGCGAGCCTTAGCTTACTTCGATCTCGTAACCATATGGGGCGGAGTACCCTTAATGGAAACCTACGCGAAAGCAATCGGTGAAGATAAACCGCGTGCATCGGCAGATGAAGTATATACCCTCATCATCTCTGATCTTGAAAATGCTATCGCGAACCTTCCGTTGAAATCAGAGTACAATACCAGCAATGTAGGAAGAGCAAATAAAGAAGCCGCTCAAAATCTGCTGGCGCGGGTATATATGCAGCGCGGACAGTATAATCTTGCTGAACCATTGCTGGCCGCGATCATCAACGGAGGAGCATTTACTGATTGGATAGATATACCATACATCGAGAACTTCAGAGAAGAAAATGAGTTCAATGCAGAATCACTGTTTGAAGTTGCGTTCACAGAAGCAAATGGCGGATCAAGCTGGGATGCTTCCGGACAAGGTACGAGTACAGAAGTAACGTTCCGCGGACAGGAGTATGGACCGAACGCGTGGCGAAATCTGATTCCATCAACCTCGCTCATGGATGAGTATGAGAAAGTAGCAAAAGGTGATCCGAAAGACGATCCTCGCTATAACTATAATTTCTATTTTATCGGTGACAAATATTCTAACGGCACCAAGACACTTGAGAACTGGGGCTGGAAAAAATATCAGAAAATATATAAAGCCGATAATGAAGATCAGCGATCCGGTATCAACATGCGCGTAATGCGATATACTGAAGTACTGTTGAACATGGCTGAAGTTCAAAATGCATTGGGTAATGACGATGAAGCTATCGATTACCTGAACGAAGTCAGATCAAGAGAAGGTGTTGAAATGCCTCCGTATCCAACGGCGAATTATCCGGTGAATTCACCTGCGCAAGTTTTCAGAGCAATCATTCACGAGCGAAGAGTTGAGCTGGCAGGCGAGCAGATCCGTAACAGAGATATACTTCGGTGGCGGTCACTCGGTAAATTACCGTCAGAGCCGCTCTCATATTATTCGGAAAAACATGCATTGGCCCCTATACCACAGCAGGAAATTAACAGTAACGCTGTGCTAACGGAAGCCGATCAAAATCCTGGTTGGTAAAGCTGTGCCAAGTCAGTTGTTAGTAATGAAAGGAGCGGGTTTCTCTCGCTCCTTTTCGTGTTAGAGTCAGTTCAAACCTATACCTAGTTATGATGCCTGTTAAAAAAAGATATATCACGATAAACCGTGTGAGGCGTAGTTATACCCGCCATGTTCTTGCTGTAGTACTGTTGGGCTGGTTGTTGTCTGCGTGCAATCGGCAGGATGAGAAAACACTATTTCAGTTACTGCCGTCTTCGGATACGGGTGTTACCTTTAAAAACCAGCTCACCGAAAGTGATAGTTTTAACGTGTTAAGTTTCGAATATATATACAACGGAGCCGGTGTAGGCGTTGGTGATGTAAACAACGATGGACTAACCGATATATTCTTCGCCGGTAACATGGTTTCGAGCGAACTCTATTTGAATAAAGGTAATTTTAAATTTGAGGACATCAGCGAAAGCGCTTCCATAAAGACGAACGTGTGGTGTACAGGTGTGTCCATGGTTGATATTAACCAGGATGGTTTGCTGGATGTATATATATCCACTATTCAGCCCCATGTTGATAAGCCTCCCGTGCCGAACCTTTTATACCTTAACAAGGGCGTTAATGAGAATGGAATACCTGTATTCGAAGAAGTAGCTGCCAGAGTCGGGCTTGCAGATTCGAGCTATGCAACGCAGGCCGCTTTCCTCGATTACGATCTGGATGGTGATCTCGATATGTATATGTTAACCAACGCACTTGAGTCGTACAATAGAAACCAGATTATGGGACTGCGAAACGATGGCACCGGTAAGAGTGTCGATAAGTTCTATCTCAATGAAGGTGTGGTAAATGGCTTACCGGTTTTCAAGGATATATCCCGGGAGGTTGGCGTACAGGCGGAAGGCTGGGGGCTCGGCATCGTGGTGAACGACATCAATCGCGATGGCTATCCGGACCTATATATTGCAAATGATTTCATGTCTAACGATCATCTCTATATCAATACAGGCGATGGTAAGTTTGTTAATAATATAGGCTCCATGTTGAAGCACCAGGAGCAAAACGGAATGGGCATTGATATAGCCGACATCAACAACGATGCATTGAACGATATAGTAGTGCTGGATATGCTGCCCGATGACAACCTGCGGCAAAAGACCATGTTCTCAACCGTTGGTTACGATCGCTTCCGTCTTTTTCGCGAGAAGGGATAATAG
>CBIHOZ010000140.1:0-19506 GCA_966211525.1 uncultured Chitinophaga sp.
CCATGCTTACCTGGTGTTCCTTTCCATTAACCTTGAAAACATTTTCAGGTGACGTAGAAGGATTGGTGACTAAATATCCATCCGGACCTTCCACCAGCCATGCCAAGAGGAACTGTGCGGCACCGCGCATCAGGGGCCACGCTTTCTCTTTCAGAAAATCTGTATCACCGGTAAATATATAGTGCTCCCACAGGTGCGTACTGAACCACGCACCACTCATTGGCCAGCATGCCCATCGCGCCTGACTGCGCGGGTCCCATTCGTATCCACCGGGCGGAGATGTCTTCGCCCATATATCAGAATTGTGATGCGCACACCATCCTTCTTTTATACCATAATTGATGCGCGCTGTCTCAGTTCCGTTTGCAGCAAGCTGATCTATAAAATCCAGTAATGGTACATGGCATTCGGAAAGATTCGTTGTCTCAGCCAGCCAGTAATTCATTTCCGCGTTGATGTTCGTGGTATAATTACTTCCCCAGGGTGGTTTCACATGGTCGTTCCATATACCCTGCAGATTGGCAGGCGGTCCTCCCGGACGCGAACTGGCAATGAGCAGGTAACGTCCGTATTGATAGTATAGCGTGACGAGATGAGGATCGGACTGTCCCTGGTTAAACCGTTGCATGCGCTTATTTACTGGCAACTTCTCTGCTTCGCGATCAGAGCCGAGATCAAGCGTTACGCGATTGAACAGCGATTGATAATCTTTCAGATGTATTGCCTTGTGTTGTTCAAATGATTTTTGTGAGGCAGCATTCATATATAAACCCGCTTCTGCTTCAGGATCTTTACCCCGCAACCCGGCCGATCGGTTATACCCGTTAAAACTTGTAGCTTCTGTTATATATAGCGTTACGGCATCCGCGTTCGATACTGCTATACTTGAATCTGTAGCGGTTACTGCACCACCACTTGCTTTTACCCGGAGATGTACTTCGAAATTCATGCCTTCACCGGCCCAGTCATCATATACTACCTGGAGCGGTTCCGACTCGCGATTGGCCACGTGTATAGGCGCTTTGCCGCGAAGTATAAGATTGTAATTTCCTTGCGTCCGCAGTTTATACTTTAATTTACTCTGCAACAGTGCCTGAAATGATATACTCTTCTTCTTGCTTGCAGTAAGCTGCATCACCAGCACTTTGTCTGGATGACTGATGAACACTTCGCGTCTGTAGGTTACCCCACCCGTTGTAAAAGTTGTAGCAGCAACAGCAGAAGCAAGGTCGAGCGAACGTGTATACTTCTTAACAAGTGTATCTTTCAACTTAAAATCGAGAAGGAGATCGGCCATGTGCAGGTACCGTGCCGAATAAGGACCCTGCATTTTTTTCCAGTAAGCTTCTGCCAGCGCGTAGTCACTTTCCGCTACAGCCTTTCTTACAAGGGGCAGATATTTACTGGCATTCGGATTGTTCCCCGGCTCCGGGTAACCTGACCACAATGTATTATCATTCAACTGCAGGCGTTCGGTTTGTACACCACCAAACACCATTGCACCGGTTCTGCCATTACCCAGCGGCAACGCTTCCTCCCATGCTGCTGCGGGTTGCGTATACCAAAGCAAAAGAGGTTGCTTCTCTCCAACCGGTTGTGCACCCGCTATATATACCCTAAAACAAATAAAACCAAAAACAAGTACTCTTTGTAGCATGTACGATCCCTCCTCTTCAACAGACTATAAAATAAAACTCTTCCCCTACAGCGTTCTCACATTTTATATTCACACGCATATTTTAATATTATTTTTTATATAGTATATATTCAAAAATACCAGAGCCCTCGCATGTCAGGCCCTGGTTTTATAATAACCGCTAACGTTACTCCCATTATGACTCTACATCCTATATTTATTGCCACGGTGGATTGTTCTGCCATACACCCTGCATAATGTCCATCTGCGATTGCGGAATGGGCCAGAGATATCCATCGAATTTCCGTTTGCTTCCATTTTGATGATATTGAATTGTTGGAATGATTTCATCGGCAATGCCCCAGCGAATGAGATCATTAAAACGCAATCCTTCATAGGCAAGCTCCACTCTTCGTTCATTCCGAATGTTCTCCTGCGTTAGTTCCGTTTTAGGAGGCATATTCACACCGGGACGAGCTCGCACAGCGTTCAACGCATCCAATGCACGAGCGTCCGAACCCTGACCACTTTCAAACATCGCTTCGGCATAGAGCAGGAGTAAATCTGCGTAACGCATCTTTACTATATCCTGATCGCTGAGGTTGGAGGAGTTGGCCGTTCGTATAGTAGGATCGATCCATTTCCGGAAAGCCATGTTGGTAAAGGGTATAGCACTTTCCGATACACGACCATCATTTGAAAATGTACCGGTCTTTGTATTATTGATCCACGGATCACCGCTTTGAAATATAGTCATCTTCAAGCGCGGATCTTTCTGGCCGGTATCCGGATTTGTCTCATATGCATCGCGTAACTGCGGTGTTGGAAAAACAGACATCCTACTGCTCACATACTGATCGAGCTGATGGTAATCATCTGGTGCAGTATACATCACCGAAAACATGATCTCCGGATTGTTCTTCTGCTCATTGAAGAATATACCGGAATAATTTGTATGCAGTCGGAACGGATTCTGCGGATCGCCAATGAGACTCCATGCAACCTCTGCGGCTTCAGTAAAGCGCTGGTTGTTCATGAGTATACGCACCTTCAGCATAATAGCACTGCCCTTTACCGCATGGCCATCCGTATAGGCTACATTCGGTAATCCGGCTATCGCTATATCAATGTCCTGCAACAGTTGCTCCACGATCTGCGCCTTGGGTGTGCGAGGTGTTTGGTTATAGTCTCCTTCTATACCCTGCTGCAACGTAAGCACGAGTGGAACATCTCCGTACAGCTGAACCAGTTCGTTGTAGAAATAACAACGATTAAAAAGTGCTTCACCTTTATACTTGTTATAGTTTGTTTCGGAAAGTATACCTTTCACCTGGTCAATATTATCGAGGAAGTAATTCGCCTTCGCGATGGCGTTGTAGCAATCGCTCCAGAACTGATTGATCGCACCGCCGGTACTCGGATTGATCCCTCCCTGCATAATGCCCTGGTATCCGCCAAAGCTCGAAGTAATGATCGCGTTGTCCGAAAGTGCTTCAATGTCCATAGCCACACCGTTGGCACCGCGTACGGAACCAAATATACTGGTGCGATAACCTGAGTAAGAAGCTGTTAATGCGGCCTGTGCATCTTGCTCGGTCTTCCAGAAATCTTTCGAATCAATTTGTGTAAGCGGCTCTTTGTCCAATAGATCACTGCAGGCTGTAGCCATCGTCAGCAGCATCATCAGGTATATATATCGATTTCGTTTCATCGTCATTATATTTTATAATGTTGCACGTACACCAAAGGAATACAAAGTAGACTGCGGATAAATCGCGGCACGGGCCGAACCGGTTGAAGTGCGCTCCGGATCAAGTCCCTGGAAGAATTTGGTAAACGTTACCAGGTTGTCCGCAGATGCGTATAGTCTCAATGACTGTATCTTTACCCGCTGGCTCCATGCAGTTGGTATAGTATATCCCAGTTGAATATTCTTGATCCGCAGATACGAAGAGTTGCCGAGCCAGAAGGTTGAGTTCTGTGAGTTGGGTGTATAGCCACTGTCTACAAACACATGCGGAATGGAGTTCGATGTTCCTTCACCATCCCAGGCATCAGTCTTCCACCAGGTAGGCGGAGCAGACGCCTGGTTGAAAGGTGATACACCCCAGCCGGTCACATAAGTCTTTCTTCCATATACACCTTGTACAAAAACACTCAGGTCAAAAGATTTATAGCTTGCCGACAAATTGATTCCGTAATTGAATTTCGGGAAGACACCTTCCACGGTTGTACGATCGTAGGTCAAATCAATTCTTCCATCGGGTACACCATCAGGTCCGCTTATGTCTTTGAACTTAAGATCGCCCGGCTTGGGTACAATGCTGGTATAGGAAGGCGTTGGACCGTTATCAATCTCTGCCTGATTCTGATATATACCATCCTGTACCAATACGTAGTAGGTGTTATAGGGAAGTCCCTCCTGCCGGATGTTTACTCCACTGATCTCGCGTGCGCCAAAGCGAATCAGTTTGTTCCGGTATGTTTCGAGGTTTGCATTGATGCTATAGGTGAATTCTCCGATCTTGTTCCGATAGCCAAGCATAAATTCCCAACCTGTATTTTCCAGTATACCATCGTTTATAGTCGGTGCATTTATACCGATGTGATCGGGCACCTGCAAACTGCGAAGTATATCTTTAGTTGTCTTTTTATACCAATCAACCGAACCGGTAAGCTTGGCATTGAACAGCGCAAAGTCCAATCCGAAATCGGTCACCGTTGTAGTCTCCCATTTTATATTCGCATTGTTAATGGAACGTCTGCTTATACCCTGTGCAAGTGATCCGTTAAAGCTATAGTCCAGTGTCTCATCATCCGGAGCAGTGGATATATTCAGAATGTTCTGATAAGGATAATTACCTATATTTTGATTACCGAGTTGTCCCCAGGAGCCGCGTATCTTCAGTTCATCCAGCCAGGTTATACCTTTCATAAATTGTTCTTCGGTAATGCGCCATCCTCCTGATACAGAAGGGAACAATGCCCACCGGTTGCTCTTCGGAAAACGTGACGATGCATCGTAGCGGAAGCTCGCTTCCAGGAGATATTTACCCGAGAAGTCATAATTTACTCTGCCGAAAAAAGATTGTATAGCCCACTCGTAGGCGTTGCTTCCATTGGTCTGACTGGCAGCCGGTGCTACGGCAAGTTCCCACAGCTCCGTGGAAGGAAGTTTGGTGCGATACGCATCAAGGCGATCATACCGATAACTTTCCTGTTGATAGCCTAACAATGCACTTACCGAATGTACGCTTGAAAATGTTTTGGTATAGTTCAGCGTTCCGAACAATGTATATTGGTTCTCGCGTGTGTTGCGTTGTGCGAGTGAATGTGCACCACCGTTCCATACAGAACCCTGGTTATGTATACCGTTAGCATCGGGGAAGAATTCATATCCAACAGATGAGACAACCAATGCCTTCGCCATCTCTTCTTCAAAACGGACAGAACCTTTTACTTCGGCTGTCAATCCATCAATGATGGATACATTGAGGTACGGACTGAACAACAAATAGCTATTCACAAATTCTTTTCCACCACCCGCTGTTGCTATAGCAATAGGATTTTTGTTGCCGCCTTTATTCTGAAACGCATACGCGGTATACCTTCCACTTCCGTCCGCCAACTGTGGCGTACTTGTAGGTGGCGCTGCGTACGCAGAGAGCATCTGATCTTCCGAACTGTTGGAGTCAATCAGCTGCGGCCCTGTGTTACCGGTAGTGAGCGCAGTATCGTGTCGCTTGCCCCGCGCCATGGATATATTACTGCCAAACGTTACGCGGCTTCCCAGGTTTGTTTTGAAATTTACCTGCGCATCATATCGTTTATAGTCGGTGGCGAGCAGCAGGCCTGTCTCATCCAGCATACCAAAGCCTACATTAAACGTAGTGCCGGCTTTACCACCGGTTACACTGAGAAAGTGTTTTTGAATGGGTGCTCTCCGAATAAGATAACGTGTCCAATCAGCGCTAGGATATTGAGCGGGATCTGTAATAGCGCCTTGCCGGTACATTTCGATCTGTTCATCGGTATAGCGCCATTGTGTCTGGCGGCCGGAATGATCGATCGCTTTATTCATAAGCTCCATATACTCTACGGAGTTCGTCACACGATCAATCTTGATCGAGGGATTTTGCGTAGAGTAATTATAGTTATAGTCGATGCTGAGCCGCCCTTCTTTACCTTTTTTGGTTGTTACCAATATAACTCCGTTCGCAGCCCGTGAACCATATATAGCAGCAGACGCAGCATCCTTCAACACGGATATATCTTCAATCACATTCGGATTTAATAGTTCCAGTTTGCCTTCCACACCATCGATCAACACCAGCGGATTACTTCCTGCAGAGCTGAATGTACCTTGTCCGCGAATGCGAATCTGGTTGCTCTCATCACCCGGTGCAGCGGAGTTCTGTGTAATCTGCAATCCGGGCGTGCGACCTTGCAACAACGCCACCGTGCTTGGTGCCTGCCGCGTTGTGATCTCCTCTCCCGCCACGGTTGAGACAGCGGCTGTCATATTTACTTTCTTCTGTGTTCCATATCCCACGACAACCACTTCGCTGAGTGTTTGTACATCGGGCTGCAGCGTTACGTTGAGAGTTGTCTTTCCTTCAAGGGGAACGCGTTCCGTTTTATAGCCTATAAAAGAAAATACGAGTATAGCATCCGGGTTATTTACGTTGAGAGAATATTGTCCCGTTGCATCGGTAGTGGTGCCTGTTGCAGTTCCTTCGATCATTACGCTGACACCGGGGAGTTCACTGCCATCGTCTGAGACAATCTTTCCCGTAACCTGTTGCGCCTGCGTTGCCTGACAGAAGAGTAATACGACTGTTGTGAGTCCCAACGCTATACGCAGCATATGTATAGTTTCTCGTAGTATTCTTTTCATACGCATACAGGTTTAGTTTCCGAAGATGGATTCGCGTGCAGTTCTATATGTCCCGAAAGACACATACCGGACCGGAGTAACAACCGCATACCCGCTGTTACTATACCGGCTGATTTCACTGAATTGTGTTTCATAACAAATGATGGTTTAGGGCTTCGTGGTATATTTTATCTGCAACACTGATCACGCGGTGAAAAGTATTTCATACCGCAATCGTTTGATGCATGGCTCAATTTTGCGCCTAAACCTTTATTTCGAGGGTATAAAAACTGTTCAAATACAGGAAGAAATCGTTCGGAGTATTGATTTTTAGCAGTATAGATCGAAATGCCATACCGAACGGAATTGAAAGTTCTCCGAGGAAGATATCATCGCAACAAAAGATATACCATCACCATGGGCGGTTCGATATATATACTAACAGGACAAAAAGAAGATGTTCCGTTTCTGTAATATGAAACGGCGCAGGTATATATTTACAACAACGTATTACTGCTAACGGGCTACGGTGCTGCCGTTTTAGCTTCAGACAGATTCAAAAATGTTACGGGCAGATCAGGTGATTGGACACACAGTATATTTTTACCTCCATTCGTTTTCAGTTTTATAATCGCACAACCATTATAGGCCTGTACTTTTCTGGAACCGGATGACGTTCCCATGTTATCAAGGAGCTTACCCGCACCTGCCAGTGAAAAATTTATCCAGTTGCGGGCATCCAGGCAGAGTATATTATTTTCATCCGTCAGCTTTACTTGTACTGTAACGGTATCTCCTTCTGATCCGATCGTCTCTGCCACGAGCTTCGCAGTTGTTCCCCACAACTCGGATTGATAACGCTGGGTAATCTCATCTTCAATGACAACTTTACCTTTGCGTGCTTTTACATGGAGTATATTATTTCCATTCGTGAACGAAACCATCCAGCGCAACCCGGCTGCCGGAAAATCCTGGCTATTGCGCTTTTTTATACCATAGCTTTTACCATTCACAAACAATTCGGCCTCATCGCAGTTGGAATATACCTTTACCATTTTTTGTTCACCATCTTTTCCCCAGCGCACCGGCCACGTGTGTCCGTAGATATGCGCCATAGGTTTGTCTGTCCAGTATGATTGAAAAACATAGTATGATTCTTTGGGAGTGAAGTCTCGTTCTACTACACCTTTCTGATTTACATACGGCACCGGGTTATCCGGGCGCACCGGTGTTGAAAAATCTTTGAACGGCCAGTATGCAGTACCGGTAAGCCACGGCATGGTTTCCTGTTCCTTTAAATGCCAGTCGATAAGATTACAAATATAGGTCTCACTCCAGTCTCCGTCTTTTGAGACACGTGTGCTGCCTCCGTATAATGATGCATCGCCTTTGCGCTCATCGGCTCCGCTGCCCGTTGCTATCTTTTCAACAACGGTCTCGGCTTCTTCCGAGTGTCTTCCCGCGTGACTGTCTCCACCCCACTCGACATGCAGGAAATGTTTTACACCTTCAAATTCCTTTCGCGATACTTCTTTATATTCGGTATAGCGGCCCCTATACCAGCCGGCCCAGATGGAAGGAGAATATACATCAACGATATCTTTACAAAAGTCGCACCGGCGAATAGCTGTTTTGCGTGACGGATCTATAGCATGCGCGATATCATTCAGCTCTTTCATAAATGCACGGATCTTCGCCTTATCAAATTCAGGAAAATCTCCGGGCCAGTCGTTTTCATTTCCCAGTCCCCAAAGTATAACAGAAGGATGATTATAGTGCTGACGGATCATATTACTCAGCATTCTGCGCGCTTGCGCTTTATATACTTCGCCACCAAGTCCCCCGCGACACCACGGTATTTCTTCCCACACCAGTATACCGAGACTATCACACAAGTTCAATACAATACGTGATTGCTGGTAATGTCCCAACCGAATGAAGTTCACGCCCATGGCTTTCATCATCATCATTTCCTTGCGTATCATCGCTTCGGTCATCGCGGCAGCGACTCCTGCATGGTCTTCATGACGATGTGTCCCGCGCAACAGCAAGCGCTTGCCGTTGAGCAGAAAGGGTCCGTGGTCTTCAAAGGTAAAACTGCGAATACCGGTTTTCTCACGATAGACATGTATACCTGCCGGAGACGTGAGTTTCGCCTCCACCGTATAGAGGTAGGGTTGTGCGGGCGACCATAGTTGCGGCTTTTTTAATGAGACATTCCAGGTATACAGAGAATCGTTCGCTGAAAGCGATGCACGATGTTGTTCCATTACTTTACCGGCCGGAGAAATCAATTGTATATCCAGCGTGGCGTTGGTTTGAATGTGATTCCGCAACGCAGTCCTTACCTGCAGCGATGCTATACCTTTTTCCGTTACCTGCGGTTCTATGGCGATGTTATCCACGGATGCAGCCGGTATATATAGCAGGTTCAGGTAACGCGTTATTCCCCCGTAAACATTGAAGTCCGAGAGATTCGAAGGAATCATCTCGAGGTCGCGGGAATTATCGCAGCGGATCACCAGTGGTATCTTCCCTCCAAACTGCTTTTGCAACGCTTCGTTCTTCTGAAAGTCTTTTATAGCATCGGTTAAATCAATCGTCCATTCGTCATAACCACCCACATGCGAACCCACTCTCGTGGTATAAATATATACTTCTGTTTTTTGTGCGGCACCTTCAAAATGTAAAAGCGTACGTCCGTTGCTATACGGATTGGCGATCGGCAGCAATGTCCGATACCAACCTGCGCCCTGGTAATAGTGTACATCCGGATCGACTGCATCTTCAGCATTGAAACAGTGCGGCAACGTAACATCCTGCCAGCTGGGAACACTTTCCGGTGCACCCTCGCCTGCGGTGCGCACTGCTTCCCATATACCCCCGAGATCACCCTTGAAAAATTTCCAGTCGTTGGTCAAACGGGTTCGTTGTCCTTGTGCATGAGCAAAAACAACGGTCAATGCGATTATTATACTATGGACTACAAACTTCTTTATCATACTTGCATTTCTAAACACTTCGATCATTTCACAGCGTGATCACCAGCAATACCATCAGCATGGTTACAAGCAAAAACATCATGATGCTTTCAATGATTCTCACATGGCGTATCCGCCTTTCTTCATTAGTTTTCATGGACTTCTAACGGTGTGATTAAACGCATACAAGATGCAGTGCTTATTTGAACCGGCAGGTATTCAAACCATTCGTTGAGGTAAAGAAACCGTTCAGTAATACATCAATACTCCTCCCGGTGCCAGCATTCACTTCGTTTATGCACACACAAAAAAAATTTAACATGGTGAAAAAAGGTGTACGGATTGCTCAATAAGGTGCAAAATCCGTTCGCAACCTGCATTTATATACTCTGACGAAAGCTTTAATCACCTCCCTGACAAGAGTGCTTCCTTTTAAAAGCAAATGTTCATAATTTAGGTTGCTACACCACCAGACCGTTTATGTTTACAGGAAAAAGAACGTATCTCAAAATCGTCTTCATATTTTCAATACTTATCGCCTGCACATCTTCCGTGTATGCGCAGACCGCCGGTAAATTCACGTTTGATCATCTCAGCGTTGAAGAAGGGCTTTCACAAAGCACGGTGTTCTCCATCACGCAGGATGCTGAGGGATTTATGTGGTTTGGGACACGCGATGGACTCAACCGATATGACTCGCGAACGATCAAGACGTATCGCAATGAAGCGAACAACGTGCGCAGTCTTTCCAGCAACAGTGTTCATTGCTTACTGGTGGACAGCAAACGACAATTGTGGGTGGGCACGAACGAGGGTATTAATTTATACCATGCGGACCGCGACAACTTCACACGCAGCAAACTTAATCCGGATTCGGATGAAGGTCTTCACAACAACCATATAGCAGCTATTCTTGAAGCTAAGAATGGTACGATCTGGATCGGCACACACGGTGGACTTGCCAAAGTAATTTCCAGAGAACCGCTTCGTTTTGTCCACTTCCGCCACGATGATGCGAATGAGAACAGTTTATTGGACAACGAAATTCGTGCGCTCCATACCGACCGCCAGGGCAATCTCTGGGTTGGTACGACCAAAGGTGTAAGCAAATTAATGGAATCGCCGGATGGGAAATATACTTTTGTAAACTACCCATTGCATTCCACACATATACAAGGAAAGAGCTGGGTTAATGGTGTCCTCGAAGATGACCGGGGAAATATACTCATCGCCACGGAGCAAAACGGTATAAAAATGCTTGATCCGAAAACCGGCAGAATTACACCCTTTAACTTTTATAACCATGACGGAAGGTCTATTGAAACAGTACGCGTTTTACAACGGCATGGCCACACGCTGTGGATCGGTACGCTGGAAGGAATGTATTTGTACGATCTCTCCGGAAAGACTTTTCACTTCTATAAAAATGATCCGGACGATAATCTTTCGTTAAGCGATAACTCGGTGCGTTCGGTATTCCGCGATCGTGCCGGTACCTATTGGATCGGTACATTTTATGGTGGTGTAAATTACTATAGTCCGTTGTCGCGACAGTTTGACAAGATCAATGTTACGGATCAACAAAACCGGAAGATCTATAAAATTGCCGGGGCTATGATAACCGATCATCATAACAACCTTTGGATCGGCACGGATGGGAACGGTTTGTTCTGCCGGGATGCACAGGGCAAAACGATACTGCAATTGAAGCATCAGCCTGATGATGTTAATACGATCAGCCATAATAAAATCAAATGTTTATTGCAGGATGATGACAAAGGATTATGGATCGGCACAATCAACGGCTTGAACTATTACGATTTTAAACACAAAACCATCCAGCGTTATTTTCATGATGCCAGTGATCCATCCTCGCTCCCCGATGATCGCGTTTATGATCTTGCTAAAGACGCCAACGGAAATATATGGATCGGAACCTATCGCGGTGGATTGTGTAAACTTGACAAAACAACCAATACGTTCGAGCGCTTTACCTATCGCACCAATGATCCAACGTCACTAAGCTCCGATGGCATCACGTATATATATGAAGATTCCGGGAACAACCTGTGGGTTGGGACAGTTTCAGGCCTCAATAAAAAACCAAAGGGTAAAGATACATTTATACGTTATGTGAACGCGAATAATCAAAACAACATGTATGCCTTGTGTATATATGAAGATAAACAGAAACGCCTGTGGACCGGAACCCGTGATAGCGGTCTCAAACTAAAAGATAATAACAGCAATACATTCCGGACATTCACAACTCAAGATGGACTTGCCGGTAATTCAATCAGCGGTATACTGGAGGATGCAAAAGGCTTCTTATGGATCAGCACTGAAAACGGATTATCGCGCCTGGACCCGACTACATTTACGTTTAAAAACTATAACAAGAATGACGGACTCATCTGCAGTGAATTCAACTTCAACTCTTTTCATAAGGACAAAAACGGGTTCATGTACTTTGGCGGCTATAACGGCATCGTGAAATTTCACCCCGATAGTGTTCAGCAAAATACAACGTCTCCTGCCCTTACGTTTACGCGCCTGAAACTCTTTAATAAAGAAGTTACGATCGACTCTACAGGTGATGGTATCCTACATCAAAATCTCTCCCATACATCTTCGCTGGAATTCAAGTATGCGCAGAATATATTCTCGATCGAATTTGCTTCGCTGAGCTTTATACATCCCGGCAAAAACAAGTATGCCTATAAACTCGAAGGCTTTGAGGAACACTGGAATTATGTAAGCGAACCGGTTGCCACCTATATGAACCTGCGTCCCGGGCATTATACTTTGCTGGCAAAGGGATCGAATAACGATGGCGTATGGAATACGGAACCTATACGACTGGCTATTACGGTACTGCCACCACTCTGGAAAACCTGGTGGGCGTATAGCGTCTACGTTGTTATTATCCTGCTGCTGGTATATGCGTTACTTCGTTTTAACAAAATGCGCTGGAAGCTTACCCACGATCTGAAGATCGAACAGATGGAAAAAGAACAACAGGAGAAACTGCACAAAGCCAAACTGAATTTCTTTACCAACATTGCGCATGAGATCCGCACACCGCTCACGCTGATTGTAAGTCCGCTGGAATTAACGCTGGAACGTTACCCGAACGATTCCTTCGTACAGAAGCAACTTCACATTGTGAAATCCAATACCAACCGGCTGGTGCGTCTTATCAACCAGTTACTCGATTTTCAAAAACAGGAATCAGGTACCTTGAAACTCCGGCCTGTATACGGCAACCTTATCTCATTACTTGAACAGACTGTATTTTCATTTTCAGAATACGCACGCAGCCGCGATATACAACTGGAGTTGAATGCTCCTTCGGAATCTATATACCTGAACTTCGACCGCGATGAACTTGAAAAAGTATTTTGCAACCTGCTGTATAACGCGTTTAAGTTCACACCGGGTGGTGGTAAAGTGTCGATCAACATTACACCCGAACATGCCCCTTCATCGGATAAAAAATCTTTTGTAAAGATCATACTCGAAGACAATGGCATTGGTATCAGCCAGGCTGATCTTCCTAAAATATTCAACCGGTTCTTCCAGGTGGAACATGCGGGTACACGTGAGTCCGGCTTCGGTATAGGTTTATCCCTTACCAAAGGTATAGTTGATCTGCACGGTGGCACAATTACAGTAGAAAGCCACGAAGCAGCTTTAGGACAATCCGGATTCACCCGGTTCATTATTACATTGCCCATAGACCAACCGGTGTTATCCGAAACACACGCGTTCGTTCAGGATATCATTTCAAAAAATTATATACCGGTTGCGTCCGATGTAACGTCAACTGATACGGAGACGAGTGGCAGGCAGAAGCAAAACCATCTGCACCATATATTACTGGTGGAAGACAACACAGAGATCCGTCAATGCATTCGAAATATACTCGCTCCTTATTACTCCATACACGAAGCTGCCAATGGTATAGAAGCGTGTACACTTGCCAAACGAACTCTGCCTGATCTCATCATCAGCGATATTGCCATGCCTGAGATGGATGGCCTTGAATTTACCCGGCTGATAAAAAACGATGAGCGCACGCAACATATCCCTGTAATCCTGCTAACGGCCCGTGACACGACAGAACATCACGTTGAAGGTATGGATAAAGGTGCAGACGACTATATTACCAAACCATTTCACAGCCGCCTGCTGTTGCTGAAAATCCGAAACCTGTTGACGGTGCGTGAGAAGCTGAAAGAAAAATACCAGAAGCTTGTAACACTGGAGCCGCGCCATGAAGAAGTGGAAGATCCAGACAACAAATTTCTGCAACAGCTGACGCGTATTCTCGATGACAACATCAATGACGCTGACTTCAACGTAGCGAAACTTGTTAGTGAAATCGGTATGAGTCGACCGGTACTATTTCGTAAAGTAAAAATACTTACCGGGATGTCGGTGATTGATTTAATTCGGTCAACCCGTCTCAAGAAAGCCGAGATGCTTTTGAGACAAAAGAAAATGTCGATATCAGAAGTTGCTTTTACCGTGGGGTTCAATGATCCCAAGTATTTCAGCAAGTCGTTCCACGCGCAGTTCGGAACCACACCTTCGAAGTATATGGAATCCATACAGGAATAGCATGGTATAGATGGCTCCTGATCTATAGGGAAATCCGCCTGCAATACTGTATGGCATCCGGTACATCTATATCCAGGTGTGTCTTGCCGATCAGCGTATCCCCTTTCCACAGAAATCGAAACTCCGTCTGGTGCGCATGTTGTTTATCTTTCAGAAAAAAGACGTCAATGATCTCTTCCACATTCAGGTTGTAAATGGGTATATCCTGTTTCACTTGTTCCGGTGTCTCATTCACAACAGTGTGGTTGAATGTCTTCAACGTATCCACATTAATTATTTTTCTTCGTTCTTCAACATAATCACACTTGCCGATCATGACATGCTTCAACGGATATTGTTCATGAATCTTCTGTGCAATGACGCGGGCAAATGAAACCGGGTCGGTAATCTCGAATACGCCATATTGTTCTTCATCACCCTCGCCCTGCTGAAAGCTTTTTAATATATCATTCGACAAGGTCAGCGATGTACTCAGATTCAGTACACCTTGCGAGAAATCTGTATATACCATGGCATTTCCGTTCTTGCCCTGTGCGAGTATCGCTTTGCCTTCATCGCTGTCATGTATCTCCGGATTCGTGCAGGCAGACGAACTGTATGCCTCGGCACGGTATACTTTCAGGCTGTTTAACCGCATGTGTCCATTCTTAAAAAACGAATCAATGAATGGTTGCCGGGTATAGCGGTATAATTTGAGTTTCTCCGGTTCGCCTGGTACACAATAGTAAATTACCTCTGGCAGTGTCTTCATATTTTCTTGCTGAACTAGGTTATATAGTCAACAACGTTTTGAAACGTACGCTTCAGTAGCTTCTATATTTTCTTCATAAAATCTTATTCCCTGAACGATATGGATCGAAGTTCCGGTGTTTTGGGCAGGCTCGTGACCAAATGTGATGTCCACCTCTATAGCACCCTTCTCACAACGGCTGGAATTATTTTTAACGTTCATTGCCTGCAGGTAATGCACTGTGACTATCAATTAAACACATTCAATCATGAGACAACACGCAACAATCTTTTGTAAACTATATACCGTGGTATTGGCAACGGTTCTCCTGTATAGCTGTGATAATCGGAAAAGTCCATCGGCTGTCGATGCACCGGGCGAGAAGAAAAGTGGAGAAACCCAGGCACTGGAAACAGGCGCTGATTTGTTGCAACGTAAAACTCCGTTGAACCGGATCAATGTATACCTGGATGGTTTTCATTTCTACAACGGCAATATGAAGGCTCAAATGGAAGCGCACCATTATGTATCGCAGTTGAATGAGGATCTTCACCAGGCTATTATATACGATGGCAATGGCGAGGATGCCAAGATTATGGGCATTGAATATATTATTTCAGAAAGGCTGTTTAACACGCTGCCGGAAGAAGAGAAAAAATTATGGCACAGTCACCATCACGAAGTCTCATCGGGATTGCTCGTTGCTCCCGGTATACCGGATGCAGCAGAGCATGAGCTGATGGAAAAACTGATTTCAACGTATGGAAAAACAATTCACACCTGGCACACAGACCAGGAAAGAAATTTACCTATCGGTACACCACAACTCATGATGGTCTATACGAAAGACGGACAGGTAAATCCTGAGCTTGTTAAAAAACGTGATGATCAATTAAAAATATCCACTGCAGAAAAACGTAAAAACAGAAGTGATATACCCGTTCCTCCGGTTGCAGCGGGCGCCAACGCCTGGCAGCAGGGCCACATCAGGCAGTTTGCCATTACCAACCAGGCCGACTCCGCCAAGCACATGCATCATTAGTATATATATAGTATACTGATACAAAAAAGAAAGGCTGATCTCATCGATCAGCCTTTTCGCTAATAAGCAGCGAAACACTTAAACAACCATGAAAATAAAACGGGGAAGTACTATTCATTTTCTTCTCCGCCTTCCTCTCCACTTCCTTCTTCAGCAGCTTCATAGTTAATGTGGCTCTCTGCTATTTGCGTAAGTAATACATCGGTATCTTTTTCCTCTGCCAATGTCTGCGCGAGTATATCGGCTACATCATCGAGTCCTATTGTCCTGGCAAGCTGCGTAAGACTTCCGTATGCAGCAATTTCATAGTGCTCTACTTTTTGTGCCGCCATGATAATACCTACATCACGTGTAGCGGTGCCGGACTCTGTTTCACTGATTACTGTTTTTGCTTCCGTAGTTAATCCTTCCATCGCATCGCATTTTTTTGCCTGGGGCTTTTTATCAAGCAGGCTGAACACTTCTTCGAGTCTGGCAACCTGATCCTGTGTTTGAGCGATATGCTCTTCGATAGCGTTCTTCAATTCTTCCGAAGAGGCTGCGCGTTGTAATGACGGCAGTTTCTGCACCAGGTGTTTCTCGGCCCAGTAAATATCTTTTAACTGGTCAGTGAAAAACTCAAGCAGATCCGGTCCGCTGGATGCACGTTTAGCAGGTGCCTGTTTACGAGCAGCCTTCTTCGCTGTCTTCTTCCGTGACGTTTTTTTTGATGCTGTTCTGGCCATAATGGTTTATTTAACTTTTAGGATTTATGAATCTTTAATAATACGCTATCTATAAAACTATGCCTGTGCAGGTTGTCGGTTACATACGCTTTTATCTTTCGTGATCGGATGATCGTCATTCATGTCTCATCATTGTTGCTGCTCAAGACATCCTTGCATTTGAGATCGGTGCTGTCTGCCCTATAGACGGAAGCGATGTCGTTACACCATTTTGCGCATTTATTTCTGCACTATATATAGGCTGGACGGGGCGAATCGCGAGAGAAGTTTCGTTTTCAGAAACTGGAATAATTATTACTACGCAATACGTAAACAGAATTGTTATGAAACCAAGAACACAAATATTGGTAACAGTGATCGCCATTGTGGTGGCATTGTTTGTTTGGTGGATGACGATCCAGGAGCGGTCAACACTACTGGGTGATCCGAACAAAAGAACCGACTCCACAAAGGTTAATTACAGTGAAGAAAGTATTCCTTGAATAAATAACACTTACTGCGTACACGATATCCATATCGCATAACGACAGGAAGGAACATGTGATAATGAATAAATAAAGACTGAATAATAGTTGACACTTAAAACACGAACACTTCTATGAATAAGAAAATGTTATTGACACTGATGTACATGGCATTGGTCCTGTTCTATTTTGTTTTGATAAAAATGTAATGCAGTCTCAACAGGACACATCCACACCTTCTCGCCCGCATGGCGAGGTATACTTTTTTCTTCTTTATGATGTTAACATTACATTATGAAAAAGGACGAAGTGCAAGCGTGGGACTGGCAACGAATTCTTCTCGGGCAAACTCCGGTAGAATTCCTGCTCGAAGTTTTTATCCGGACATTATTCGTATACCTGCTGTTGCTGTTTATACTACGGTTGCTGGGTAAACGCATGGACGGACAGCTCACGCTTACCGAGATGGCTGTAATGATTACCTTCGGCGCGATTGTTTCTGTTCCCATGCAACTGCCAGACAAAGGTGTGCTCAGTGGGGTGATCGCATTATTTTATGTACTTATTTTTCAGCGCGGTCTCAACTGGCTCAATGTTAAAAATAAAACCGTTGAGGACATTACACAGGGAACCGTGAGCACACTGGTGAAAAACGGTTTGCTTCAACTTGATGAAATGCAGAAGGCCAGTATCTCCAAGCAACACTTGTTTACTGCATTACGCGGAGATAAAATTTATAATCTCGGCAAAGTAAAGCGTGTATATTTTGAAGCTTGCGGTATGATGAATGCATACCTGGAGGATGGAGATAAACCGGGATTACCTATACTCCCATCGGATGAATTGGATTTTATTCTGAAGCATACACGTGTTGACAAGTCGAGCGTTGCCTGCCGGACCTGTGGTTTCGTTACATCGGCTGATAAACGTGACACGGCCTGCTCCCGTTGTGGTAAGACTGAGTGGATAGAAGCAATTTTTTAATTTCCAGGTTACAACTATATATTATGAGCCCATTAGATTTTACTCCCTGGGACTGGCAACGAATTCTCCTTGGTGAAGTACCTCCATCGTTTTACCTTGAAATCCTGCTGCGCATGGGCGTGGTATATATCATACTGATGGTTAGTATGCGCATCCTGGGTAAGCGAATGGCGGCACAGTTAACGCGAAACGAAACAGCAGCGATGGTATCGCTCGCGGCAGCGATCGGTGTTCCCATCCTGTCCCCGGAGCGTGGCTTGTTACCTCCCATTATCATTGCTGTTATCGTTGTTTTTTTCAGCAAGCTGATAGCAAATATAGCGGCACGTAATCAGAAGGTTGAAACGATCACACAAGGTCGAACCGATACGCTGATCAGAGATGCTGTGATGGACCCGCGGATTATGACAAAAACGCGAATCACACGCGAGCGCATTCTGGCACAACTTCGCAGCAATCGCATTAAGCACCTGGGCGAAGTAAAGCGGCTATACCTGGAGGCGAATGGTAACTTCACCGTTGTGCTATCGGACGAACCAAATCCCGGACTGACTACACTCCCGGATGACGACATAGAATTTATAGCAGAGATGAAACCATCCGATATATTGGTATGTCACGTCTGCGGTAATGAAAACAAGAGCGGCAGTCGCAGTGAAGTGTGCTCGAATTGCAGTCATACAAAATGGGTTTCAGCTGTTGCCTAGGTAAATTTTCAGAAGTACTTTAAAATTGATCCTGTATGAAATTCTTCCGGATACTTTTAGGCGTACAAAGTATATATACTTTCATAACGGCAGTCTGGTCATTGGTGGATATCGAGAGCTTTATGCTTGTAACGGGCTATAAAACGGACATCTGGCTTGTAAAAACGGTCGGGGCCATTCTCGTCAGCATTTCGTTATGCATGGCCACGCACCTATTTATTCGTACCGATCACTTACCTGTTGTGATACTCGCCATATTCTCATCTATCGGATTTATCTGTATCGATTTTTATTACGCACTAAACGACATCATATCTAACGTATACCTCGCCGATGGTTTCGCACAAATTCTTTTCCTGTTGGGATGGTTCTATCTGCTCTTTGCAAGACTCTCTGTTATTCGTAACCTACATCCGTGAAGTGTCCCAATCGTTCAACACTTCCTGTCCATTGCAGATTTGTAGCAACACTTATCTATAGCGGCCTCACGCTTCAGGTGTGTGCAATGACGGCCCAAGGCATATTTTTGCCCTATATATTCTCAATACGCATCGTATATATTAAATCATACTCCCATGAAAGATCCCATCACATCTATGTTTCTGTTACGCTATTCTGTATTTCGATGACATCATGGAATAAAAAAATCTGTGCGATGCACAGATTAAAGACGTCTTTGGATATATCTTACTTCTTACTTCTTACTTCTTACTTCTTACTTCTTACTTCTTACTTCTT
>CBIHOZ010000141.1:0-19493 GCA_966211525.1 uncultured Chitinophaga sp.
GGAGAAGTATAGGTATACCGATCGGTGATCTGCTCAACCCGGTATATACTTCGCTGAATCAAATGACACAAAGCGATGCTTTCCCCCAAGTTGAAAATGTAAAGCAGAATTTCTTTCCGCATAATTTTTATGATGCGCGGGTGCGGACATCTGTCCCCATCATCAACACCGATTTATACCTCAACCGTACCATACAATCACAGCAGGTTATGCTGAAAGAGTACGAAGTGGAGATATACAAACGAGACCTTGTACTGGATATCAAAGCAGCTTACTTCAGCTACCTTTCTGCTATAGCTGCCGTAAAGATTTACGAAAGTGGTTTGGCTTTGGTAAACAAGAATGTAGAGATAAACGAATCGCTGCTGCGCAACGGCAAAAGTTTACCGGCAAATTATCTTCGCTCCAAGAGTGAGGCAGAGCGTGTGAAGTCTGAGTTGAACAGCGCTTATAATCGTGTAGTAAATGCTCAGAAGTATTTTAACTTTTTCCTGAATAAAGATCTTGAAAGCAGGATTGAGGCGGATGTTACAAGCCTGGCATCTATACCTGCACCGGATACCGTAACAACATCCTCTCACCAACGTGAAGAACTGCAACTGCTCCAGACTGCGCGCGAGATAAATCTTTCTACGTTGCGCATGAACAAGCTCAACCGCATGCCGAAAGTAAATGCGTTTCTCGATTTAGGTTCGCAGGAGTCAGATTGGAAATTCAACAGCGACTCGCGGTATTACCTCGTGGGTGTGCAGCTAGCCCTACCGTTGTTTCAGGGCTTCCGAAATAACATGACGATTCGCCACACGCGACTGGAAGTTCAAAAGACAGAATTCAATTTGCAGAATACTACACGCCAGGTGCAGCTCGCAGCATCGGTAGCACGAAACGATCTGCATACTACTTCGCAGAATTACCAGGCCGCACAGGAGCAACTCAAGTCAGCTCAGAGCTATTTCAATCTCATTGATAAAGGATACCAGCAAGGTGTTAACTCACTGATTGAATTTCTGGACGCCCGCAATCAACTGACGTCATCCCAGCTGCAACTAAATCTTCGCCTGTTTGAAATGCTGACAGCCGAAGCCAAACTCGAACGTGAAACAGCATCCTATATACTTCCTCAATAATCATCTATACCATGAAAAATTTCACAAAACATTTTACGATAACTGCATTGGTTATCACCCTGCTCATGCTGATACTACAGGCATGTACTGACAGCAAAGGCAAAGAAGCTGCTATACCTGTCTCAACGGAACCTATACCGGTAAAAGTAATGTCGCTGCAAAAATCCTCAGATACACCCGTGATCCATACTTCCGGACAAGTCACTACTGACGATGAAACTATACTGGCCTTCAAGATCGGAGGCGTAATCAATACCGTATTGGTAAAAGAAGGCGACAAAGTAAAGAAAGGACAGCTGCTCGCCACGCTAAACCTCACGGAGATTAATGCACAGGTAGCACAGGCACAACATAACTATGAAAAAGCACAACGTGATTTCAAGCGCATCACCAACCTGTATCGCGATAGTGTAGCAACGCTGGAGCAATTGCAGAACACAGAAACAGCACTTGCTGTAGCGAAAGAACAATTGCAGGCCGCAACGTTTAACAGAAGCTTTGCCCAGATACATGCACCGGAGAGCGGCTATGTACTGCGCAAGTTTGTAAACGCTGGTCAGGTAGTAAGCATTGGCGACCCGATACTCGTAACCAACGGTGCGGCTACTGGAAACTGGATCCTGAAAGTAAATGTAAGCGACAAGCAATGGAGTGCGGTGCGTCTTCACGATAAAGCTGAGGTACATATAGACGCATTCGCGGATAAGACATTTGAAGCTGAAGTGACCAGGAAGTCGGAGACATCGGATGTGCAGACCGGTACATTTACCCTGGAGCTTAAGCTGAAGAACAACGGTGCGCGTCTGGCTACCGGTATGTTCGGATCCGCTGTGGTAACAACCGGAAATACCTTGACATCGTGGAGTATTCCCTATGAAGCTGTGCTGGATGCGAATGACAACGAAGGGTTCGTCTTCATTACTTCCGATCGCAAAACCGCAAGCAAACAACCGGTAGTGATCGAGTCATTCAACGGTACCACTATACGCATCAGCAAAGGTCTCGAGAACGCGGAAGCACTCATCGTTTCCGGAAGCGCGTATCTCACCGATCATTCTCCCATCACCATTCTGAAGTAGCTCTTTATGAAAATATCAGAATACGCAGTAAAGAATTACCAGTTTACATTGGTAATGTTCCTGATGGCAGTTGCATTAGGCGTAACCACGCTCTTTACCATGCCTCGCAGTGAAGACCCTGAAATAGAATCGCCACAGTATACGGTTATCGTGGTATATCCCGGCACAAGTCCGATGGATATGGAAGAGCTGGTTGTTGACCCGATCGAAGAGAAGATCAATGAACTAGAAGATATGAAACGCATTCGCACCAGCATCAGCGATGGACTTGCTGTGTTTCGTGTCGAGTATAAATATGAAAGTGATCCGGAGGAAAAATACCAGGAGCTGGTACGCGAGATCAACAGTCTGCGGCCCGAATTACCCCGCGATATATTTAGCCTGGAGATCAACAAACTTCAGCCCTCGGATGTAAACATTGTGCAGATAGCACTGATCTCAGAGAATGCATCGCGCGCGAAACTGAAATTTCATGCAGAGGCATTGAAGGATGAACTTGAGAAAATATCAGTACTGAAGAATGTAGAAGTACAGGGACTGCCGGAACAGATCGTGCGCATCGAACTGAGATTGGAGAAGATCGCACAGATGCATATACCATTGGATGCTATTACGGGCAGTTTACAAAGTGAAATGGCAAACATCCCGGGAGGCAGTGTAGTGGCTGGTTCAAAGTCGTTCAGCATCAAGACCAGCGGTAACTATAAAAACCTGGAAGAGATCAGGAATACCATTGTGTATTCTGCTAATGGGAAAAATATACTCCTGAAAGACGTAGCGGATGCCTATACTATATTTGATGAAACGAAACACATTACACGTCTCAACGGTCACCGCTGCGTATTTGTAGTGGCTGCACAGAAACCCGGACTTAACATTACCAACACGCAAAAGATCTATAAACCGGTGCTTGAAAATTTTGAGGCGAAGTTGCCGGCAAATATAGACATGGTGCATCACTTCGACCAGGCTGATAATGTGAATGGACGCCTCGCGGGATTAGGGAAGGATTTTCTGATCGCTATATTTCTCGTGTCTATTACATTGTTGCCGCTGGGATGGAGAGCCGCTACCATCGTGATGATCTCTATTCCATTATCACTTGCCATCGGACTCGTGTTATTAAATCTCTTCGGTATAAGTCTGAACCAGTTAAGTATCGTATGACTTGTTGTAGCATTAGGACTACTGGTGGACGATAGCATCGTGGTGGTGGAAAATATAGAGCGCTGGATGCGCGAAGGGCATTCCCGACTGGACGCAACGCTGAAGGCTACACGCCAGATTGGACTTGCTGTGGTAGGTTGTACGGTAACACTGATCATTGCCTTTATGCCCCTGGTATTTTTACCTGAAGGTGCCGGTGATTTCATTCGTGGACTTCCTCTCGCAGTGATCATGGCTGTGCTGGCTTCTATGCTGGTGTCTATCACGGTAATCCCATTCTTGTCAAGCAGAATCTTAAAGAGTCATGAGCACGCAGAAGGAAATATATTTCTGCGCGTAATGCAGAAGATGATCCATGGAAGTTATTCACGCTTGCTGGATAAGGCGTTGAAGCACCCGGTGATCACAACGATCGTAGCCGGTATAATTTTCGTAGGCTCTATGCAGTTGTTCCCGGTTATTGGCTTTGGTCTTTTCCCGGCATCTGAAAAACCGCAGTTTATTATCAACACCATTACACCGTTGCAGACGAATATAGAGAAAACGGATTCGGTGGCACGCTATGTAGAACAGGTTGTTCATGAAATTCCGGAAGTAAAGTACTTTGCATCCAATGTAGGAAAAGGTAATCCGCGTGTATACTATAACGTTGTGCAGGAAAATGAACGCACAGACTTTGCGCAAACCTTTGTCCAATTGGATGAGCATACTTCCCCGGATCGAAAACTTGAGATCATCAACCAGCTTCGCGATAAATTTCATCAGTACCCGGGAGCCAAGATCGAAGTAAAGAACTTCGAACAAGGTCCTCCGGTAGTAGCGCCTGTAGAGGTACGATTGTTTGGCGACAACCTCGATACACTTCGCACATTGGCAGCACGTGTTGAAAACCTGATGAAGCAAACCGAAGGAACACTCTATGTAAACAATCCCATAAGCAATCTGAAGAGTGACATGCGTGTCGTGATCAACCAGGATAAAGCGCGCATGACAGGTATAAATACAGTAGATATAGATCGTACCATACGCCTGGCTGTAGCCGGATTGAACATGGGTAATTTCTCGGATGCAGAAGGAGAGGACTATGATATATATCTTACTACTCCGAAAGATGAACACGCTACGCTTGCCTCGTTAGACAATCTTTTTGTGAATACGAGACAAGGTGCTCCTGTACCGCTGGACCAGATTGCTTCGCTTAAACTTGAGACATCGCCATTGAGTATCGATCACTATAATAAAGTAAGAACAGTATCAGTATCTTCTTTTGTGAGAAAAGGTTACTTGAATGATAAGGTGATCAGTGATGTAGTCGGTAAAATGGAAAGTCTCAAACTTCCTGATGGCTATAGCTATAGCATGGGCGGAGAAGTTGAAGCCAGCAATGAATCATTCGGAGGATTGGGTTCTATCATCATCGTTACTGTTTTCATGTTTGTAGCTGTGCTGGTATTGATGTTCAAGACATTCAAGAGTATGCTCATCGTATTAAGTGTTATACCACTGGGTATGGTAGGTGCATTGCTCGCGTTACTCATCACTGGTAATCCGCTTTCATTCGTTGCTATTATTGGTCTCATTGCACTGGCCGGTGTAGAAGTAAAGAATTCAATCCTGCTGGTTGATTTCACCAATCAATTGAGACAACAAGGTAAAGCTGTAGATGAAGCCATCCGCGAAGCCGGTGAAGTACGTTTCTTACCCATTGTACTGACATCACTCACAGCCATCGGAGGATTGTTACCTATAGCGTTATCAACCAATCCGCTCATTGCACCGCTTGCCATTGTACTCATCGGAGGACTCATCAGTTCAACACTACTCTCGCGCATTGTAACGCCCGTAGTATATAAGTTGATTCCGCCACGCGTGGAAATAGCTGCGAGCCGTGAGCTTTGAGCTGCGAGAGTAAATAGCTGCTGGCTACTGGCTTCTGGCTGCTGGATTGTATCGATAGGTAAACGTATACCAATCGATACAATCCGGCGGCTATATTTTTTTCTCACAGCTCATAACTCAAAACTCGCAGCTAGTTCAAAGCAAACTATACTTACCCGATAATCTTCCAGCCGCCTGCCGCTTGCATTTCTCTCGCAGCTCGTAACTCACAGCTCGCAGCTAATATCAGAGATACGTTTTATCCGAGTGTGAACTATCCCCACAGAAAATCTACCGGCAGCCAGCAGCCAGCTACCAGCAGCTCTTCCCTTCAGGCGTGGTTTTTTCTTTCTTGCAGAAACTCAGAAATAATTGTAAATCATTAATCAAAAAGAGAAAACGCGCATGTCGACAGAACCAAAAAAACTTCAGGGGCAGGTAGCAATTGTTACCGGGGCCAGTTCAGGTATAGGAGCCGGTGTTGCCAAAGCACTGGCCGCACAGGGTGCCGCAGTAGTGGTAAATTACTCCAGCAGTGCTGACAAAGCCGAAGAGGTATTGAAAGAGATAAAGGATGAAGGTGGCGAAGGCTTTGTTATAAAAGCCGATGTGAGCAAGGAAGGTGATGTAGTGAAAATGTTTAGTGAAACCATCAAGCGTTATGGTACTGTTGATATTCTCATCAACAATGCAGGTCTTCAGAAAGACGCGAAGTTCCATGATATGACATTGGATCAATGGAATCATGTTATCGGTATAAATCTTACCGGACAATTCCTGTGTGCACGCGAGGCGATTAAAGAGTTTATGCGAAGAGGAGTAGTGCCGGAGCGCTCCAAGTCTGCCGGTAAAATTATCTGCATGAGTTCCGTTCATGAAGTTATACCCTGGGCAGGTCACGCAAACTATGCGGCATCCAAAGGTGGTGTTATGATGTTGATGAAAACCATTGCACAGGAGTATGCGCCCATGAAGATACGCGTGAACAGTATTGGTCCCGGTGCCATTCGTACCCCTATAAATTATGCCGCATGGCAAACTCCACAAGCCTATAATCAGTTGCTGAAACTTATACCCGCCAAGCGTATAGGGGAGTCGGATGACGTGGGTCGCGCTGCCGTGTGGCTGGCATCGGACGATGCTGAATACGTAAACGGAATAACTTTATTTGTAGATGGCGGTATGTTGTTATACCCGGGATTTGAAGATAACGGTTAATCTTTTGAATTTTACACCTGGATTGAACTGTTATTAACTACTCATATACCTTATGACGGAAGAAAAAGAACGCCTTCAGGAAGATAATGCCAAGCTAAAGAACTGGAAGAAATTTGGTCCTTATCTGACGGAACGGCAATGGGCAACGGTGCGCGAAGATTATAGTGCTGATGGAAATGCCTGGGAGTATATTTCACACGATGCTGCACGCAGCAAAGCATACCGGTGGGGAGAAGAAGGAATCGGAGGGATCAGTGATGACCGCCAGTTACTTTGCTTCGCGCTGTCGTTCTGGAACAAGAAGGATCCGATTTTGAAAGAACGCATATTCGGTCTAACGAGTCACGAAGGAAACCACGGTGAAGATTGCAAAGAGCAGTATTATTACCTCGACAGCACTCCGACTCATTCGTATATGAAGATGCTGTATAAATATCCGCAGCGGGAATTTCCCTATAGTCTGCTGAAGGAAGAGAACAGGCGCAGAAGCAAGAGCGAGCCGGAGTATGAGTTGATGGACACGGGTATATTTAACGATAAAAAGTACTTCGATATATACATTGAGTATGCCAAGGCAGATGTCGATGATATACTTATCAAAATTACGGTACACAATAGGGGGCCGGAAAATGCACCGATCCACATCGTGCCGCAGATCTGGTTCAGAAATATATGGCAGTGGAGTCATGGTGTGCGCAGACCAGAAATGTACCTGGACGATGCTGGTATCATTCAGATCAATCATGTCGATTTAGGACGATACTATCTTTTTGCTGAAGGTAAATCGGAAGCACTCTTCTGCGAAAATGAAACGAACACGGCACGACTCTATAATTTTGCTTCATCCGGTACATTTAAAGATGGTATCAACGACTATATAGTCAATAACAAGAAAGGTGTAGTGAATCGTTTTCCGCGTGGTACAAAAGCAGCGATCAATTACGATGTAACGGTGCCAGCCGGTGAATGTGTAACGAAACGATTGCGTCTCGTAAACAAATTCAATGCAACTCCCTTTGATGACTTTGATACCATCTGGAAGGCACGCGTTAAAGAAGCCGATACATTTTATCACGAGCTGCAGCAAAATATACCAGACGAAGATCAACGCGATATACAGCGACAGGCACTGGCCGGTATGCTGTGGGGAAAACAATTTTATTACTACGATGTATCACGATGGTTGAATGGCGATCCCGGACATCCGGCTCCTCCGGCACAACGCAAGAAGATCCGGAACCAGGAGTGGATGCATTTGAATAATCAAGATATTATTTCGATGCCCGACAAGTGGGAGTACCCGTGGTATGCCGCGTGGGATGTTGCATTCCATACTATACCGCTCGCACTGGTTGACTCTGAATTTGCCAAGCAGCAGTTGTTGCTGTTTACGAAAGAGTGGTATATGCACCCCAACGGACAGCTGCCTGCATATGAGTGGTCGTTCAGCGATGTTAATCCACCGGTACATGCGTGGGCAACGTACCGGGTATATAAAATGGATGAGAAGCAGAACGGCAAAGGTGACCGGAGATTTCTCGAAGAAGTTTTTCATAAACTCCTGCTCAATTTCACATGGTGGGTAAATAAGAAAGACCACGAAGGCAATAACATTTTCCAGGGAGGATTTTTGGGAATGGATAATATCGGAGTGTTCGATCGCAGTGCTCCGTTGCCGGCAGGTGAGTTCATTGAACAAACGGATGGTACCAGCTGGATGGCGATGTTTACACTGAACATGCTACGCTTGTCACTGGAGCTTTCGAAAGAGAACCCGACATACCAGAGTCTGGCTACAAAATTCTTCGAACACTTCCTGTACATCGCAGGGGCTATGCGCAATATTGGTAATGAAGGAATTGATTTGTGGGATCAGGAAGATGAATTCTTCTACGATGTGCTGCGTACCTCCGATGACAAGAATATCCGGATGAAAGTACGTTCGATGGTAGGATTGATTCCGTTGTTTGCTGTCGAGATCCTCGATGAAGAAGTATTTGAATCGAATCCTGAATTCACGGAGCGACTCGAGTGGTTTCTGAAATACAGACCCGATCTCGCGAATTTAATTTCACGCTGGGCAGAGAAGGGAAGGAAAGAGCGTCACTTGTTATCACTGCTGCGCGGTCACCGGATGAAACGTATTCTGAAACGAATGCTTGATGAGACCGAGTTTCTTTCACCGTACGGTATACGCGCGTTGTCCAAAGTATACGATGCCAAGCCGTACAAGTTCAACAGCAATGGCACGGAACTCTCCGTGAAATATATACCAGGCGAAAGTGATTCGAGTATGTTCGGAGGAAATTCAAACTGGCGCGGTCCGATCTGGTTCCCGGTAAATTTTCTGTTGATCGAATCGCTTCAGCGCTTTCATCAATACTATGGTGAGGATTTTAAAGTAGAGCATCCTACAGGCTCCGGCCAGATGCGCACACTTTATGAAATTTCAGATGATCTGTCCGCGCGACTCGTCAGCATTTTTACAAAAGATCATGAAGGCAAACGTGCTGTATATAATCACGACAAGCGCATGCAACTCGATCCCGACTTCAATAAATATATTTTGTTCTACGAATATTTTCATGGTGACAGCGGGAGAGGAGTAGGAGCATCACATCAAACCGGATGGACCGGGTTAGTTGCCAAGCTCATTCAGCGCATGAACAGTTGATGTGCCACATGATATATATCTGTAAGTATAAGTAGCGAAACAGGTATATAGTATAAACGAAAAAACCGATAACATCCCGTCTGGAATTATCGGTTTTTAATCCTAACCTGCCTACCTGTAGGCAATAGATGCTCGAATATAGAAAATATTAAATAGCAATCCATTCAATCAGAAAATATTTATGTTATTCACACCGTTGTGTCTCATGAAAGTATATATATGTTTAACCGTTCGATAAAACGTTGTAGAAAATCATTCACATCAACACGAAATTCCTAATAGTAAAAAGTCGTGCCATATGTCAGCGCCGTCTCTATATATAAAAGAGCAATTTTTCTATATTCTGTTCCTGCATGTCATCTCATGCTCCACACTTCTTACTTCTTACTTCTTGCTTCTTACTCCTGACTTCTTATTCGTGGCTTCTCTTCCTTCACCAATTAGCTACTTTTTATTAGATTCGAAGTTATAACCAGTTATTTCATTACAATTCAAACCCCAACCTCCATCACTATCTGTATGAAACACTTTATGTATTGTTTAGGTGCCTTCATGTTGTTACTCATTAGTACAACCGCATGGTGCCAGAAGAAAGACCAGGATCTCTTCAGCAAAAATTTTATCACCGGTCAAATGAAAAAAGTATGCGACTGGCAATTAAACAATCCGGTAACGATCAATGAAAAAAACGAAAACGATTGGGCACGCGCAGCATTCTACACAGGCGTGATGGCTACATATCAGACAACACAGGATGAAAAGTATCTGAATGCAGCTATTGCGTGGTCGGAGTCGTTCGATTGGAAATTAGCAAAACGCTTTCGTCATGCTGATGATCACGCCAAAGGACAAACGTATCTTGAAATATATACTTTGAAGAAAGATCCGAAGATGATCGAAGATACCAAGATCACATTTGATTCACTGATACTCACTTCAAAACCCGGACGTGAAGACTGGTGGTGGTGCGATGCACTATACATGGCGCCTCCGGTACTCACGAGACTTGCGGCTGCTACCGGTGACAAAAAATATCTGGATTATCTAAATACTATGTTCTGGGACACGTATGATTTCCTCTATGACAAAGAAGAAAATCTTTTCTATCGCGATAAAAGTTATTTTAACAAGAAGACACCTTCCGGGAAGAAAACATTTTGGGCAAGAGGCAACGGCTGGGTAATGGGAGGCACGGTACGCGTGTTACAATATTTGCCAAAAGACAATCCGGAGTATAGCCGGTACGTTGCATTACTAAAAACGATGGCAGCGTCTGTAAAAAAGATCCAGAGTAAAGATGGTTTATGGAGACCAAGTCTGCTCGATGAAAACGAAGTGCCGCATCCGGAAACAAGTGGTTCAGCATTCTTCTGCTATGCATTAACGTGGGGCATCAACAATGGTATACTCGATAAAAAAGAATATCTGCCGGTAGTACAAAAAGCATGGAAAGGATTGAACACCTATGTAACACCCGAAGGTAAATTACAATGGGTACAACCAATCGGTGCAGCCCCCGACAAAGTAACGATCGACAACAACCAGGAGTATGGATCGGGAGCGTATTTGCTGGCAGCAAGCGAGCTGTATAAGTTGAAATAGCTGCGAGCTTTGAGCTGCGAGCCGCGAGAAAATGCAAGTAGGCTGCTGGCTGCAAGCTGCCGGTTTCTGGAATTCAGATTTAACGATTCGCTTTATCGCGAATCGTTTTATTTTATAGTATACCCGTATAAAAAATGTTCGTGTATTTGTCCTGTAGCCAGCAGCCAGCAACCAGCAGCTTTTTTCTCGCAGCTCGCATCTCACAGCTAATTTGCCCGCAAATTTTGAAGACCCGTTTGCTTCGTGCAAATTGCGCCCTTGAAACAAGATAAGATGTCTCGCATTTCGTGTGGAATTGATTTCGGTACTTCCAATTCCAGTATAGCCCTAGCCAGTAACAACCAGGTAAGTCTGGTGCCTGTAGAAAATTCGCATGTAACAATACCCAGTGCTATATTTTTTAACCAGGAAGATAACAAAGCATTTTTCGGTCGTGCTGCTGTCGCGATGTTTTTGGAGAGACACGAAGGACGTTTCATGCGAAGTCTCAAACGCGTACTCGGTACATCGCTGATGAAGCAAGGTACACTCGTGAATGGTAAACTGATGAAGTTCGATCGCATCATCGCATCGTTCCTTCGAAACATCAAAGCGAAAGCTGATGCAACGGCGGGGCAGTCCATCGAATATGTAGTGATGGGACGGCCCGTACATTTTGTCGACAACGATCCGGATGCAGACCAACGTGCCGAACAGGAGCTTCGTGATATAGCATTGAGTATAGGTTTTAAATATGTAGACTTTCAGTTCGAACCTATTGCAGCCGCCTTTGCACATGAAGTAAAGATCAGTGGTGAAAAGCTCGCGCTCGTAGCAGACCTTGGTGGCGGTACATCGGATTTTACGGTGATACGTGTATCGAACGAGAGCACACGCAAAGCAGATCGTTCATCGGATATATTGGCAAACACTGGTGTGCGGATCGGTGGTAATGATTTCGACCGAGACCTTAGCCTGGCTGCCATCATGCCCGAGATCGGTTATAAAAGTACATACGGTGAAAAAAATCTCGAAGTACCTTTAAAACCTTATCATGACTTGGCTGAATGGAGTAAAGTAAATTTTCTCTATACTCCGAAGATCATGACACAAATGAGACAGTTGCTGAACAGCTCGCATGATCGTAAACGTTTTTCGCGCTTGTTACAGATACTCGAGCAGGAAACCGGTCATGCCGTATTGGCGGCAACCGAAGAAACCAAGATTGCATTAACCGCAGCATCCGTCTATAATACACCTTTCAACTTTTTGGAAGAAGGACTATATATACCGGTAATGCGCGAGCAGTTTGAAGAAGCGATTCGTCTCGAAGTAGCGCGTATACTTGACTCTGTAATGCAATGCCTGCGCGAGGCCAATGTGCGCAAGGAAGATATAGACCTGGTTATACTCACCGGAGGTTCCACTGAAGTTCCGCTCATACAGACACAATTCAGGCAGTTGTTTCCGAACGCTGCCATCGCTGACGAAAACAAGCTTTCAAGTGTCGGCCTTGGTCTCGCGTACGATAGCCAGAACCGGTACCAGTAAAGTCAGGCTATACCGGTATAGCGTTGTAACAGCAGGCAAATGTTCTCGTGTACGAATAGTGCTCATACAAAATGGAGTAGTCGTTTTTTACGTTACATCCTATAGATGGAGCGACCAAAATCGTTGTAAAAACATTTCTGCGTGCATACCGTGGAAAGCATGGCAGGATTTCTATTTTTATAAAACAATCCCTGTAATTGTCGACCAACGTTGACTTTGAATAGACCAAGTGAAGCTGTGTGCAGTAATCATTTTGCAGCGCCTGGCGTTATAGAATAGATTCCAAAATCTGAAACAATATACCTATGCGATACATTTCATCCTCATACACCCGATACCTGTTGGCGATGGCGATCATTTTCTTACTGGCTACCTGTAAGGACGATGAAGTTACACCCTCCAACACAACAGCGACTACGGAAGAAAATAAATATGTGAATAACTGGATACTGGAGAATATGAAGTTCTGGTATCTGTGGAATAACAAGATTCCTTCCAATCCCGACCTGGCAGAAGCACCCGCAGATTTTTTTGAATCTTTACTCTATACATCGGAAGATCGCTTTTCGTGGATACAGGAAAATTACCAGGAGCTGCTTAACTCGCTGCAAGGTGTAAGTAAAGAAGGCGGGTATGAATACAGACTATACCGCGAGAGTTCTTCCAACAGCAATGTGATCGCGCAGATTGTATACATTAAACCATCGTCACCGGCTGAACAGGCGGGACTGAAGCGAGGTGATGTGATCACACACATCAACGATCAGCAAATTACATTGTCCAATTACCAGACGCTGATCGGTTCGATCGGAGCAAATCATACGTTGCGTTACCGTCCGTTATTGATTGAACAGGAAAAATTTGATACCGAGAAGACCGCATCCATCACAACGGTAGAATACCAGGAAGATCCAAACTATATGCACACCGTTATTGAAAGCGGTGATCACAAGATCGGCTACTTCGTATATAATTTCTTTGCTGTTGGTCCTACTACTTCCAGCACTACATACGATGACAAGATGGAATCTGTCTTCGCCGATTTTAAAGCACAGGGTATAACAGATCTTGTACTCGATCTTCGCTATAACAGTGGAGGTTCTGAAACATCTGCCAATAACCTGGCAAGTCTCATCGGTACCGGTGTAACCAGCAGCAATGTTTTTCTGAAGCGCGAGTATAATGAAGATGTAGAGAACGAAATCATTAACGATGCAAGTATGGGTGAAGCTTATCTTACCAGTAATTTCCAAACTAAGGCTTCGAACGTAGGAGGGCAGTTGCAAAACAGTCGCCTGTATATACTGGCCAGTTCACGCACCGCTTCTGCAAGCGAACTCGTGATCAACGCGCTCAAGCCCTATATGGATGTATTCATCGTTGGAGACACAACCTATGGCAAGAATGTCGGCTCTATATCGCTGTACAAAGAGAACGACTCGAAAAATACCTGGGGCATGCAACCCATCGTAGTAAAAGTATATAACAGTCTCAATCAGTCAGACTACTCCAAAGGTTTTGTTCCTAACATACTCAACGAAGACAACAACTTGTATATATACCCGCTGGGCGATACGCGCGAAACCTTATTAAGCCTTGCGCTGGAGCAAATTACCGGGCAGGCAACAAGCGGCAGAATGGCCAATCGCGAGAAAAAACAATTTATAGGTTCTTCGCTGGATAAAAAAGCACGCGGGTTTACATTGAATGTTGACCAGGTTGATATCCGGAAAGTGATCGTGCATTGATCACATCGAAATATACTGCTTCACAACGGGGTGCCTGTACGGCATCCCGTTTTTGTTTAGGGCAGCGTCACCAGCCACGACACACGGAGTAGAACCGGAAAGTTTTCCAGATTCACGCTGAAATCATATGACAACATTTACAAGAGCCAGCTCCGATGATACCGGTTTTCAAAGACTGGCAGAGCAACTCGATCGTGAACGGTATGGCACCGGGCAGGACTTCTTCGCGCAGTTCAACACGCTTGACGCGATCCGGCATGTAGTGGTAGCATACCAAGACACTATACCGGTAGGCTGCGGAGCCTTTAAAAAATATGCAGAACATACAGTGGAGATCAAGCGTATGTTTGTAACGAAGGCGTTACGCGGGCATGGTATTGCAGCAGGTATAGTAAAGGAACTTGAGCAGTGGGCAGTAGGGTTGAATTATCGCGAAGCTATACTGGAAACAGGAACCAGCCAGCCGGAAGCCATCGCGCTCTATAAAAAGAACGGCTATACAATCATGGAAAATTATGGACAGTATGCAGGCATTGCCGGGAGTATATGCATGCATAAAACATTGAAAGATTAAGGGAACACGTACAGCTTACAATATGCAGGAAACCATAACACTGAATATTTCTACGGAGGTTGTTGCTTCCGTTGTTGGTAATGATGCGGACAAAGAACAACGTATTGCTGAATTGATAACGAAACATCTGCCCGAACTGCAGGCCATGATTGAAAGTTACTGGTTTGCCAAAAAAGCAAACGTGCAGAATTTAGCGGTGCCTCACGACAGCGTCCGTTTTACAACTGCCGTTAGTGGAATGTTTGTGGCAAAATATACCGTATCGTATTTCTTTGCATGTGATGACATCACAACGAATAACGCTGAAACCATGACGTGTACATTCGATGTTGACCTCGGCAGGCACGCCATCACCATTGCCGGTGAATTGCAGCCGGAGCGTGGGCCTGACGAGTTCTGATACAAACTATATATACTTTACAATCCCAACCCCATGAAGAAACTTTTTATCCTTGTCGCGTGCAGCTTGCTGATAACTACTGCATGGACACAACCCAAAAAGAAACAATCCGGCAATCCGATATTTCAAGGATGGTACGCAGACCCGGAAGCTGTGATCTTCGGGAAAGAATACTGGATATACCCAACATTTTCGGCACGGTATGAGAAACAGGTATTCTTTGATGCCTTCTCATCCAAAGACCTGGTGAATTGGACAAAGCACGAACGTATACTCGACACGGCCGCCATCAAATGGGCGAAGCGTGCCGTGTGGGCACCGGCTGTAGTGGAGAAGAACGGTAAGTACTATATATTTTTCGGAGCTAATGATATTCAGAACGACCAGGAATATGGTGGCATTGGTGTAGCGGTAGCGGACAAACCACAAGGTCCCTTCAAAGACCTGTTAGGCCGACCGTTGATTGACAAGTTTCACAATGGTGCACAGCCTATCGATCAGTTTGTATTCAAAGACAAGGATGGCTCCTGGTATATCTTCTACGGAGGCTGGAGACACTGCAATGTGGCACGACTCAATGATACCTTTACAGGTTTTATACCGTTCGAGGACGGAATTACATTCAAAGAGATCACGCCTGAAGGATACGTGGAAGGTCCTTTCATGTTCATCCGCAATGGTAAATATTACTTCATGTGGTCAGAAGGAGGATGGACCGGCCCTGACTATTCGGTGGCCTATGCTATAGCAGATTCTCCGTTCGGACCGTTCAAGCGCATTAATAAAATATTGCAGCAAGACCCTGCGATTGCTACCGGGGCAGGACATCACTCTATACTCCACGCACCCGGCACCGATGACTGGTATATCGTATACCACCGCAGGCCCCTGGGAGAAACTCATGCCGATCACCGTGCAACCTGTATCGACCGTATGTACTTTGATGAACAAGGTCTCATCAAGCCAGTGAAGATTACCACAGAGGGAGTGTTGCCGCAGAAAATTCGTTAGCCGTTAATCGTTATCCGTTAACCGTTAATCGTTAACCGTTAATCGTTATAAGTTAATCGTTATTGATGTATAGATTCTGCTACTGTCAATAGTATATCTCTATTGTTGACGGTATAAATCCAGCATCACTACGAATGCAGAGGAGGCACGGAGCCACAAAGTATTTTCTTTGTGAACCTCCGTGCCTCCTTCGTGTTCTCTGCGCAATGGATTTACTTATAACGATTCATCAGGCTTTCCGCTTTACCTCATATCCCTTCACACCGTAATAGAAAATGAAAAGGTAACAAACGATCGGGAAGAGAAATGCTTTCTGATAGCTGCCGATCGCCTCGACAATAACCCCGGTAAGCGGAGTAAGCACAGCGCCTCCTACAATAGCCATCACCAACAGTGACGATCCCTGGCTGGTATATTTACCCAGATCACGGATAGCCAGAGTAAAGATAGTCGGGAACATAATGGAGTTGAACAAACCGATCGCGAGCACAGACCACATCGCTACTTCACCCGAAGCAAACGCGGTAGTAAATAAAAGTCCTACCACCAGTATAGCAAATACCGCGAGTGTCTTTGCCGGTACAGATTTACCTAGTAAAAATGCGACACAGTTAAAGGCGATCAGTCCCAAAACGATAAGTGCAGTCTGTACGCTGCCGGTAATCATATAGATCGCGAATACAGCAATGAGTGTAATGAGTGCCATCAACGCCAGCTTCTGACTTTGCTTACGGTTGGTCAACGATATAGCACCGATAAAACGTCCGGCCATGGCACCGCCCCAGTAGTAGGCAACAAAGTGCGCGGCTGTTGTCTCATTGAAACCTCGGAGCTCTTCAAAGTATCGAACCAGGTAGCTACCGATAGCAACCTCGCCACCTACATACATAAATATACCGATCACGCCCAGCGTGAGGTGTGAGAACTTGAGTACTTCGAGACCTTTCTCAATCTTCTCACCGGTAAATTTCGGGAGCTTCGATAAACCTATACTTACGGCCAACACGACTAATGTGCCGGCTAAAAAAAGATAGGGTGTCTTAACATCATCAGCCGTCATGTGTTCTTTACCGCCAACGCTCTCGAAAATTAGTTTGGCACCGATGATGGGAGCGATGGTTGTCCCAAACGAGTTGAATGCTTGCGTCAGTGTAAGACGACTTGATGCTGTGTCCGGATTTCCCAGGAGCGATACATACGGGTTGGCAGCCATTTGCAAAATGGTAATACCGCCGGCCAGTACGAAGAGCGCCACGAGAAATATACCATATACTTTCATTTCAGCAGCCGGGTAAAAGAGACAGCAGCCCACTGCTGCCGTAATCAGCCCTACGATGATGCCGTTTTTATAGCCGATGCGCGCGAGCGGGTCGCCTAAATTGATCGAGATCAGAAAGTAGATCAGCGATACGAAAAAGTATGCACCAAAGAATGCCGATTGTATAAATCCCGCTTGTGCCGGTGTAAGTTTAAAGATGCCTTGCAGATAAGGTATAAGAATATCGTTCATGCAGGTGATGAAACCCCACATGAAGAATAGCGTGGTAAGAATGATCAGTGGTAAAGTATAATTTCCCTTTTCGTGAGACGAAGAGGAAGATGATGTAGATGAAATGATAGACGCCATAGTGGTTGTAAATAAAATGAGCGGCCAATTTGCATCTTCTGTATTTGTAAAAAAAATGAAATCTGAAATACAAAATGTGTAAATGATACACTATTAGCACAGATTAGAGCATTCTAATACCTGTGAGCCTTCCTATAGCAGGTGGCTCGAATGAAGAGTAGCTTTGGAAAATAATATCTCCTGCAGCTGGCGTCTGCCGCTGTTCATACGATGATAGCTCAGTTCAGACGGTATATTTACCGCTCATCCCTATAGCTATAGTATGCCTGGCCCGAAGGTACCGATGCTCATCAAGGGACGTGTAGTGTGGAAATACAGGGACGAAGTATAGCGTGTATGTAGTTTAAAAAATGCAGATGAGCTCTGCGCGATACCTCTTTGGTGATTGGTAAGCGGCCGTATAGCCCTACGTTGGCGAACCATTGTAGGGCTACAAACTGCTTACTTACTATTTTAAAAAATAATAAGAACAGATCTGATTTATACTAAATCAACGATCATTTAGCTTTTTTTACTCGGAGAGATATGCTGTTGTCAAACGCAATCTTTCTGAGTGAACCTAATGTACGGCCTACTTTCTTTGCTACTTGAGTAGAGTTGTTACCGTCTTTAACAAGCTTCTTGATCTCAGCAAGTTCTTTCTTGGTAACAAGTTTACCGTGGTTTTCTGGGAGTTTTTTCTTTGCCATGTTTCTGGTTTTAAGTTAGAAAATAGTTTAAATAATTAGACTTTATGGTGCAATTATACGGATTTGTATTGGAATGAAATAATTATGCCCGATAAAGTCTTACTGTCCTATAGTAAATCTTTACAAAGATTACACTTTTCCCGTAAAGATTATACCTAAATTCAGCTATATAATTCAATATATATGAAAAATTATGCCGCAGCAGCCATACTATATATAATTTTTGTCCAATGTAGTCCCAAAAAGCAAGCTATACCCCGTGTTCAGCAGTGGACAACGCACGAAATTACTCTCGAAGCAGTCAATATATACCAAAATCCTTACATCGATATAGCTATAGCGGCCACCTTCGTGAACGATAAAGGTGATTCACTGGTGCGTCCGGCCTTTTGGGACGGTGGTAACAAATGGAAAATTAGGTTTACTCCGCCGGATACAGGTAGTGTGTGGACGTGGAGCACACACGCATCCGTAGCAGATAAAGGTTTAGCAGACCAGCATGGAGAACTGAAATCTGTAGTATATACCGGCTCCAATACCCTGTTGAAACACGGTTTGCTCCGAATGTCGCCTCAAAAGAGAAATATAGTACATCAGGATGGTACACCTTTTCTCGTAACGGCCGATACTCCGTGGGGCATTCCGTTCCGCGCCACTATAGAACAAGTTAACCTATATGCGAAGGATCGTCAACAAAAAGGGTATAATATGGCACTGCTGATGAGTGTTCAGCCCGATCGCTATGCCGAAGGACCCGAGGCCCGAGATAGTATATTTGGATTCGACCGGGCCTTTGAAGATCTGCCCGAAGGACACCTGAATATACTCAAGCCCGACTATTTTCAATATGTAGACTCGCTGATGAATATACTCATTGAGCACGGTATAGTGCCGGTATACCAGCCCGTGTTTCATGGTTTCGGATGGAAAGGCAAGACCGTAGCGGGCACTACAGCTGTCCCGGAAGAGTATATTCGGTATTGCCGATACCTCATCGCGCGTTATGGAAGTATGCCGGCATGCTGGCTCGTAAGCGCGGATGGGACAGGACTTGATCCTGCTATAAAACCGGCCGGTGAAGCTATAGAACAATGGGACTGCTACGCGCAACCTACCGGTATACACTATAATCCTGCTGATAATTACCTCGCACCCAGGGCACAGGGCGA
>CBIHOZ010000142.1:0-19226 GCA_966211525.1 uncultured Chitinophaga sp.
GTAAGAAGTAAGAAGTAAGAAGTAAGAAGTAAGAAGTAAGAAGTAAGAAGTAAGTATATAATAAAATAAAAGACTGGTTATTTCAGCCAGTCTTTTATTTCGGTATAGGGGATTAATACTTCTGTGGGACCGGCTGCGTACGGGGCAACTTCGTAGCTGTTATAGTAGAAGAGTATACCTTCTTTGGTGAAGCCGTAGTTTTTGTTCAACTGAAATTTATCATCCGGAAAATCGAAGGCGTTACTTTTAAATGAGGCTGTGTCGGCGAGGTCGCGTTGTTCGCGGAAGATCCTCTCGCCTATTTTCGTTAATGCGTCTTTATATCCTGGCTTCAGTATATTGTCCAGTTGAACACGGGCACCAGTTTGTGCCTGTATATTCAGAAATATAGTGGATGAATTAGGATGTGCTCCTCCGGAGTAATCTTCGGTATAGATCGATAACGCGATCAGTGAGTCTGCACTGTTCTCCACATTAACGTTGGCAGAATAGTACCATGCAGCACCGGCAGCTTCTGGAGCTTCGCCTGCAAATTCCTGGTACTGATCTATAAAGATTTTGCCGCTCTGCTCGAAGGATTGAACCATACCTTCAGAAAAGCCGATGGACAAAACTGAATCTATTTTATACCTGATCGCTTTACTGACAGCGGAATCTATACCGGCAAACTCCGGATAGCTCACCTCATACGAAGCACATTTGGCGGTATCGCCTGCGCAGTTATCAGAATATAGCTTGTAGTTCTTCAGTTCGAAGGTAATCGGCTGATGCTTTTCTTCCTGTTGTGTTTCCTTCTTTCCGCACGAAGCAAAAAGTAATGATGCAACACCGGCGGCCAGAATATAGCTGCGCATATATACCTTAGTTTGTATTCTTGCTAAAGATCTCGTTCAGCTTGTTGTCCAATGCAGCACCGCGCAAATTCTTGGCGATGATAACACCGTTCGGATCGAGTAACAGTGAGAAAGGTATACCGGTAATGTTATAGGTTTTGGCAGCTTCTGATTGCCAGTATTTGAGATCAGATACATGGGTCCACACCAGGCCATCCTGTTTGATAGCATTCATCCAGTCTTGCTTGGAGCGATCGAGTGAGACACCAAATACGGTGAAGCCTTTATCTTTATACTTATGGTAAGCACGCACTACATTTGGATTTTCCTGACGGCACGGTCCGCACCACTTTGCCCAGAAATCAAGCAGTACATATTTACCTTTCATAGACGAAAGCTTTACTACTTTCCCCGTTGTATCCGGTAAGGATATCTCTGGAGCCGGCTGACCAATCGCTAGCGATTTCATGCGATCAACAGATGCAACGAATTCTTTTGATACGGCATAGTCAGGCCACTCCTTCTTCAGTTTTTCAGATACCGCTAAATATGTATCGAAGTACTGATCGCGATCAAGTATATTTCCCTGCAACAGATTGATTGTTCCTAAAGATGCAGGCTGACTCTTCAGAAATTCTGCCAGCTTATCGTGTGTTTTTTTGATTTCATTCTGATAGGTAGCCTGAAGCTCAGCGATCTTTTTTTCATCCTTTGCCTGCGCAGCTTTATTAAAGTCTTCATTCAATTGAACGATCACCGGAGAACGCTCCGCTTCCTGCATAATCACTTGTGCTTTCTTGATCACCTCTATTTCCGGTGAACCGAGTACTTCCACAAAGCCACGCGGATCGTTACCATCCACATTGATCTGTATGTTACTCTTGTATAGTATAAAATCAACTACCTGGCGATTAAAGAAGTTGATCTTATAGTATCCCGGCTCTGATAATTTGATTGCTTTTGAATATGTATAGTTACTCTTCAGCTTCACCGTATCCTGCCAGCCGAACGAACCGTTTTTGATCTCCTGTATAATGATTTGTCCACCCTGCTGAGGATGTCCTACTTTACCACTTACCGTTACAGTCCATGTATTTGCAGTAGCATTTTCAGTAGCCTGATCGTTGGCTTCCTCGCGGCTGGTCGAAGAACACGAGAATCCTAACGCTAATAGCATAAAGCTGAAAGCCCTGATCTTACTACCGATACGAAAGCCAGCAGCGTTCTGCTTTGCACTTGTTGTTTGCTCTATCATACTTCTTCCAGTTTCTTGGTTAATAATTGCGTTGCCACTTTCGGATCGGCTTTCCCTTTGCTTCGTTTCATCACCTCGCCCATAAACATACTGATGATGCCTTTCTTGCCATTCTTATATTCTTCCACTTTCAGCGGAAACTCTTTGATCACTTCTTCAACAATAGGCAGGATCGAATCCTTGCTACTGTCTTGTAGAACATTCAATTGTTGTGCCACCTCCAGCGCAGATTTACCCGGATTTTTCAGTAACTCCGGGAACACACGCTGCGAAGCAATGGTATAGCTTATTTTACCTTGATCAATGAGCCCTATAATTTCAGCAATGATACCCGGTGTAAGCGGAAACTCATTGGCTGTAAGCGAGAAGTCGTTCAAATGCGATTTCACCGGGCCCATTACCCAGTTGGATGCGGCCTTCAGGTTACTGGTAAGTTTACACACTGCCTCGAAATATAGCGCTATATCTTTTGAGTCGGTAAGCACCTGCGCATCGTACGCGGGCAGCTGATATACCGATATATACTTCTCATATAGTTCACGCGGAAGTGCCGGCATCGATGCTTTAATATCGCTGAGCCACTGCTCCGATACTTCGAGTGGACTCAGATCCGGATCCGGGAAGTAACGATAATCATTGAGCTCTTCCTTCGTACGCATGCCATACGTTTTGCCATCATCAGCATCGAATGTACGGGTTTCGGAAACAATCGGTATACCTTGCTCGAGCAATGCAATCTGACGATCGAACTCATGTTCGATAGCACGCTGCACGTTACGGATCGAGTTCATGTTTTTAACCTCTACTTTCTTTCCGTACTCTTTGGCATCTTTCAGCATCACGGAGATGTTGGCATCGCAGCGAAGTGAACCTTCCTCCATATTACCATCACAGATTTCAAGGTAACGTACCAGCTTGCGTATCTCCGTAAGTATAGCATATGCTTCATCGGAGGTGCGTATATCCGGTTCGGTTACGATCTCGATCAGCGGTACACCCGAGCGATTAAAGTCAAGCAGTGTATCTGCCTCTGTTGGCAGATGTATAGATTTACCGGCATCTTCTTCAATGTGTATTCGGTTGAGACGAACGTTACGCTCGCCTTCCTTTGTAGTAATGGTTACATACCCGCCTTTGCAGATCGGAGTCCGGTCTTGTGTAAGCTGGTATCCTTTCGGAAGATCGGGATAGAAGTAATTTTTACGATCGAATATCTGGAAGCGCGATATATCACAGTGGCAGGCAAGTCCCATTTTAATAGCATACTCCACTACCTTCTTATTCAACTTCGGCAATGTACCGGGATGCGCCAGCGTAATCACACTCACGTTGGTATTGGGAGCACTTCCGTACGCGGTTGAGTCCGTATTATAGATCTTACTTTTCGTAAGAAGCTGCGCGTGCACTTCCAACCCCACTACCAATGTATACTTATCGCGATTCGATTTACTCATATAGTCAAGCGTGACGCTTACTCAAAAATTATACTTACTCTTTACAGCCTGCTTTACCGGACAGCAATCTTTACTGAATCAATTTACGTGCTTTTTCGATAACAGCATCCAATCCATTCAGGTTCTTGCCACCAGCGGTCGCGAAGAAAGGTTGACCGCCTCCTCCACCGTCTATTTCTTTCGCCAGTTCTTTTACAAGATTACCGGCATGGTATTTATTTGTCTGCGCAAGCTTCTCTCCGATCATTACCGTTACCTGCGGCTTACCATCAACATCCGCAGCGAGGATTAATAACAGATCGTCGAACTGATTACGCAATGCATACGCTATATTCTTGAGTGCATCGGCATTTGGTACTGATATTTTTTCAAGTACGAGACTATATGCGTCCGACTTCACTGCTTTGCGCGCGAGTTCATCTTTGATCAGGTTTGCTTTCTCCTGGTTGAAGGCTTCGATCTTTTTCTCGAGTGCATGTTTCTCTTCCGAGAGGTTCTTCAACGATGCGAGTAAGTCTTTCGGATTTTTAAGCAACGCACGAACTTCATCGAGCAACGCTATCTCGGTGCGAACAAACTGTTCAGCGTTCTCCGCGGTAATCGCTTCAATCCTGCGAACACCAGCCGCTACTGAACTCTCCGATACGATCTTGAACAACCCTATATTTCCGGTTGACTTCACGTGTGTACCACCACAAAGTTCAACGGAATATTTCGGGTCGAATGTAATCACGCGGACAAAGTCGCCATATTTTTCACCGAACAGTGCCATCGCTCCCAAAGCTTTCGCCTGATCGATGGGTACATTTCGTTTTTCATCGAGGTGTATATCTTCGCGAATCTTCGCATTTACCATATCCTCCACCTTCTGAAGTTCTTCCGGTGTCATCGCTGCAAAATGCGAGAAGTCGAAACGAAGAACCTTGTCGTTTACCAATGAACCTTTCTGCTCTACATGTTTACCCAACACATTGCGTAACGCTGCGTGTAGCAAGTGCGTTGCCGAGTGGTTATCCATGCTCAACTGGCGCTTGTGTTTGTCTACCACCGCTGTAAATGCTGCGGATAAATTTTCAGGAAGCTGGTCTGCTGAATGAACAATCAATTCATTTTCCTTCTTGGTATCGGTAATATATACCTTCTCGTTGGCGCTTGCTATATAGCCGGTATCACCTACCTGTCCACCACTCTCTGCATAGAATGGTGTGCGATCGAACACGAGTTGGTATAGTTCTTTATTCTTCTGTTTCAGTTTACGATACTTGGTGATCTTTACTTCGGCTTCCAGGTGATCGTATCCTATAAATTCAGATTTAACATCGTCTCCTATAATAACCCAGTCACCAGTCTCTTTGGCAGCGGCTGCTTTGGAGCGCGACTTCTGTTTTTCCATCTCCACACGGAAACCTTCTTCATCTACCGAGAAGCCTCGTTCGCGTGCAATGAGTGAAGTGAGATCCAACGGGAAGCCATAGGTATCGTATAATTCAAATGCGATTTTCCCTGGTATAACCAACGTATCTATAAGTACTTTTTGATAAGCTGTTTCAAAATCCTCGATACCTTTTACAATGTTACAAACATCATAAAAATCCAAAGTACTTTTTGCTCCGCCAAACTGACTAGAAGGTTGACTGTTCAATACTAATTGGACTATCGCTTTATTAACATTACTATTAATAATCTCCGATACAAAAATTACTTCGTCTTTCGGTGGGATGCTATCTAAATCCCCTCTATTAAGATATTTATTCTTGTTACCACCTATATTGTTTCTGAATTCAACCAAGAAGTCAAACTCGAAATTCAATAGACCAATACCTTTATCTAAAGTCCGCAAGAACGATGCTTCTTCTTCGAAAATTACTTTACCAACATAGTCCTCCTGCGCTTTGAGTTCTGTAAATACATCTCTCAACTGGCTCGCGAGTACAGGAACAAGTTTATAAATGAAAGGCTCTTTAAAATTGAGGAAGGTAAATCCATAGCGCACCGCTCTGCGAAGGATACGTCTGATAACATAGCCTGCACCGGTGTTTGATGGTAACTGTCCATCAGCTATAGCAAAGGATACTGCACGTACGTGGTCGGCAATAACACGCATCGCTATATCCGTCTTCTCGTCTGCTCTATATTTTATACCGGATGTCTGGCTGATGAAATCCAACAATGGTGTGAATACATCGGTATCATAATTCGAAGTCTTGTTTTGTATAGCCATGCAAAGACGCTCGAAGCCCATGCCGGTATCCACGTTCTTATTCGGAAGCGGCTTCAGCAAGGTAAGCTTGGAGCGAAGTCGCTCGCGTGCTATTTTCTTGTCATCACCTTTATACTCCAGGTCGAACTTCATCAATTCGCTCGCGCCCCCTTTCTCCGGATTCCAGTAGCGTTCAAATTCCATGAACACGTTGTTCCAGATTTCAATTACTTGGGGATGATCGTTGTTCACTAAATCTTTACCGGCAACTTTCTTACGTTCTTCATCCGGACGAAGGTCAACATGTATTTCTGAACAAGGACCACACGGGCCAAGGTCAGCCATCTCCCAGAAATTATCTTTCTTGTTACCGAGTATAATTCTGTCTTCACTTATATAGCTCTTCCAGATATCGAATGCTTCCTGGTCGAACGGTAAGTTATCATCCTTATCACCACCGAATACACTCACATAGAGTCTGTCTTTCGGTAATTTATACTCTTCGGTAAGTAACTCCCACGCCCATGCAAGCGCTTCTTTCTTGAAGTAGTCTCCGAAAGACCAGTTACCCAACATCTCGAACATGGTGTGGTGATAGGTATCTATACCTACTTCTTCCAGATCGTTATGTTTACCACTAACGCGTAAACACTTTTGTGTATCGGCTATCCGGGTTGATTTGGGTGTGGCGTTTCCTAAAAAGAAATCTTTAAACTGTACCATACCTGAGTTGGTGAACAGCAGTGTGGGATCGTTCTTCAGTACCAGCGGAGCTGAAGGCACGATAGTGTGACCTTTTTTCTCAAAGAACTCTAGAAATTTGCGTCTGATCGAACCGGAATCCATTACATAAAATGTTTAAAGTGCGCTTTTCCTTACCTGTGGTCCAACTCCGTTTCATCGTAACCGGGTTTGGCAGGGAAAGGGTTTTTACTATATTAGCCCGCAAAAAATGACAGGCAAGCCACAAAATTAAGAGCGGATGACAGAGATTAAGCAGGTAATAGATATTTTTTTCTGGCTTGAGACATCTTTTAAGAATTGAACCTGACCTGACTTAATGAAGGACATCAAGTACATTTACAACCCGAAGACCTGTCAATACGAGCGTGCGCGCATTACGTGGCGCGATGCCGTTGTTACTGCGTGTGGTGTACTTTTTACTGCCGGACTCTTATTTATAGGGATCGTTTTTCTTCATAACCGCTTCATTACAACAGAGTTTGAGCAAACACTCCGCGCTGAAAACAAACTTCTGAAAGAGCACAAGCCTGTGCTCGAAGAAAATCTGAGCAAGATCGAAGAGACGCTGCAAAAACTCCAGGCAGAGGAAAAAGATCTGTATACCAAGCTTTTCAATGCAGAACCGCCTGCTTCTACATCGGTGCAGGCCTCACTTTCCAAAGAAAAAGTTTTACTGGCCGATGCTTCAAGCTTCGAATCCATGCTGGATGTTTTGAAAGATCGCTCCGATGAACTGTCGAAAAAGGCAATTCATGGCAAAGAAAGTACGCGTCAACACCTGCATATTAATAAAGAGGATGTAACCATTCTGGCGTCACTTCCGGCAATTTTACCTATTGCCAACCTTGAACCTGAAAAGCTTGTATCCGGATTCGGCAAGCGCGTCAATCCATTCCATAAAGGTATGTACCTGCATGAAGGTGTTGACTTTGTTGCTGCCCGCGGCACCGAAGTTCTGGCAACAGCACCCGGTACAGTAAACAGTATAAATCTTAATGATCTGCAGGCGGGTTATGGCAACTCCATCGTGATCGACCACGGCCACGGTATGTCTACACGCTATGCACACCTGGAAGAAATTAAAGTAAAGCCCGGACAAAAAATAACCAAAGGTATGGTGATCGGCACAGTAGGAAGCAGTGGTGGTTCCGTTGCGCCTCACCTTCACTATGAAGTTATGGACAAGGGCGAGCATGTTGACCCTGTAACCTACTTTATGGAAGGGATCACCAGCAAACAATATCATCAGTTACTCGAACGCAGTAAAACCCAAAACCAGTCGCTCGATTAAATGGCACGCACCAAGTATCAATATAATCCTGAAACGCTGCGCTATGAACCATGGCGTTTGAAAGGTAAATCGCTTCGCATCCGCACGCTTGTACTCTTTAGTATATCGCTTGTACTCGCACTCGGTGCCTATAGTGTTTATACACAATATGTAGGTTCGATCGATGAGATTATTCTGAAGCAGAGAAATCATACACTCAAAGTTGAGTGGGAGTTATTACAGGAGCGCACGCGCAAGGCAAATGCAGAACTGCACAAGCTCATTGAGAAAGATGATCATAATTACAGAGTAATTCTTGATACCGATCCGCTGCAACCCAGCGAGCGCCAGGCCGGTGTCGGTGGTAGTGTTAAGTTGGATACGGAAGCTTTTGCTGAATTTCCATTGGTACTCGACAACTATAATTCGGTATTGCAATTGAAACGTCAGCTTGATGTTGAAGTACAATCGTACGATAAACTGAAAGCGATGATCGAAGAGAAACTGGCGGCATGGGCATCGCGTCCGGCGATTCAACCGATCAGCAATAAAGAACTTTCCAAACTCCACCTCACCTACGGATCACGTTTCCATCCGATCTTCCATAAATATATGTCGCACAAAGGCCTCGACTTTGCTGCGCCAAAAGGAACCCCGGTATATGCTACCGGCGATGGTAAAGTAGATAAAGCTTACTTCTCCGGCTCGTACGGAAATGTAGTATATATTAATCACCACTATAACTTCGAAACACGTTACGCGCATCTTTCAGCCTTTGCTGTAAAAGAGGGTGAAACTGTAAAACGCGGACAGGTGATCGGTTATGTAGGAAACACCGGTAATTCCGTAGCGTCACACTTGCACTATGAAGTGTTGTTCAAAGGTGAGCACGTGAACCCGATCAACTTCTTCCAGCGCGATCTCAGCAACAAGGAATACCAGAAGCTGATCGAGATCGGCAGCCAGCAGGAACACCCGCTGGATTAAGCTATATATTTATTTTGAAAGATATTTCCGTCTCCAGATTTTATACCAATGTCTGTTGACCGGGTAGCGTCTGTGTGATGTTATATTGTTAAAGAACAACGCTACCAGCAGCAGGATCATAACACCGGTAAACACCGGACTCACGAGGTACATATAGCCCAGGTCTTTTATTTTTTGAGAACCGATTATAGCAATGAGTGCTGTCGCTCCACCGGGCGGATGCAACGTGCGCGTGATCTGCATTAACACGATGGAGATGGAAACCGCGAGAGCACAGGCAATCCATATTTCCGGTACGAGATAACGTATTGTTACCCCAACAAATGCAGCGATGAGGTGACCTCCTACCAGGTTACGAGGCTGCGCGAGTGGTGATTGAATAACACCGTAGATGAGCACCGAAGATGCTCCGAATGAACCGATCAGAAAAAGATTGTCCAACTCCGAAAAAGATCTGCTCTGTAAGTATCCGATTAATCCAATACCTACAAACGAACCGATAAAAGTCCAGAGGTGCTCGTTAAAATCGATCAGCGTTTCTTTGTACATAACGATCTTCAGCACCCTCATTCTACGCTTCAATTTTTTCATGCCGCAAAAATAAAAAGGAATGGGGTATATACTCGATGAATGTCAGAAAGAAGCTCATTATAAAGCTTTGTGAGGTTGTGAAAACTGTTTTTCTTTGCACTTTATAAATCGTTGATGATGCGTATTTTATTCCTTTCCATTTTATCCCTTGCTTCTACTCTTGCTATAGCTCAGGTACAGGATACAATTACTTCACCTCAAGACTCAATTACGGTAGCAAAACGCGACACCGTTACGTTCGTCAGAAAAGATACACTCACCATTATTGGTGTTGGCGATATCATGATGGGGACGAGTTACCCCGAAGATAAACTGCCTCCGAATGACGGAGCGTTTCTGATGCGTGATGTAGAACCGGTGCTGCGAAATGCTGATGTAACGTTTGGCAACCTGGAGGGTACACTGCTGGATGAAGGCGGAACACCCAAGAAGTGTAAAGATCCGAAAGTGTGTTATGCATTCAGAACACCGACACGCTATGTAAAGAACCTGATCAGTGCAGGTTTCGATATCATGAGTCTGGCCAACAACCACGCTGGTGATTTCGGAGATGTGGGTCGCATGAGCAGCATGAAGACACTGGACGTTGCCGGTATACTGCACGCAGGACAATTGCAACAGAAGACCGTGATCCTTGAAAAGGACAGTATCAAGTACGGACTGCTCGCGGTATCGCCCAACAGCAATTGCGTACAACTGAACGATCATGCTGCTGCTATAGCGTTGGTAAAACATCTCGATTCACTCGTGGATATAATTATAGTGTCGTTCCACGGTGGAGCTGAAGGTGCACAGTATCAGAGTGTACCACGCACGAATGAACTTTTTCACGGTGAAAATCGTGGTGATGTGTATAAGTTTTCACGCTTGATGATCGATGCCGGAGCCGATATAATTTTCGGACACGGACCACACGTTACCCGCGCAGTAGATGTATATAAAGATCGATTTATAGCGTATAGCATGGGTAACTTTTGCACGTACAGAGGTATTAGTGTAACGGGTGTGAATGGTCTGGCACCGATTATGAAAGTGTATACCGACCGCACCGGTAAACTTTTGAAAGCGGAGATTACGTCCACGTATCAGTCGTATGGTACAGGCGTGAAAATTGATCCGCAGAAACAAGTGATCAAAAAGATACAGGAGCTCACCAAAAAAGATCTTCCTGAATCGAAAGTGCGCATTGATGATAATGGTTTAATTACTTATATTGCTCAGTAACATGGCTTATAAAGAAAAGGAAATAGAAAAACTTTACTTCTCCATTGGAGAAGTAGCGGAGATGTTCAACGTTGCCCCTTCCCTTATTCGCTTCTGGGAATCTGAGTTTGATCTAATCAAGCCCAAGAAAAACCGGAAGGGTAATCGCCAGTTTACCAAAGAAGATATAGATAACGTAAGAACGATCTATCACCTGGTGAAAGAAAAAGGATTTACCCTGCAGGGTGCTAAAGATATGCTGCGCAACGATACACAAGCTGTGAAAGATAAGATGGAAATGCTCGATTCACTGAGACGAGTTCGAAGCTTCCTGATGGAGATGCGCGACAAGCTTCATTAAAAAAATGAAAATAGATTTTTAAAAAGCCGATGATATTCACATCGGCTTTTTATTTTTGAGCAAAGTTGTGTGATAGTTATTTTATGGATCAAAACAGGCTGGCGCTGCTCGCGCTGCATTTCATTCCCGGTATAGGAGATTATACAGTTCGTCAACTCGTGAGCTATTGCGGCTCGGCAGAGAAAGTTTTTAAAACACCGAAAGGAAAATTATTAAAGATACCCGGCATCGGAAAAGTTACAGCCGATACGATCGCGAACGAACTCCCCTTTAAAAGTGCCGAGCGCGAACTGAAGATCGCGGAAAAAGAAAATACAAAACTCATTTTCTATACCGATAAAGATTATCCCTATAGATTGAAGCACATCAACGATGCGCCCTCGCTCCTATATGTAAAAGGAAATGTAGACTTCGAGAATACAAAGTCAGTCGCCATTGTAGGCACGCGTAAATCCACTGACTACGGCAAACACCGCGTGGAAGAACTCGTGGAGAGTCTGGTAGCGCATAAAGCATCCATCATCAGCGGTCTTGCGTATGGTATCGATATACAGGCACACAAGCAGGCTCTACGGCATAACCTTCCAACGGTTGGTGTGATGGGCAGCGGTATAGATGTAATTTACCCTGCTATACATGCTGATACTGCGCGCAAAATGTTAGCCAACGGAGGACTGGTCAGCGAAAATCCATTCGGTACCAAACCCGATGCGCATAATTTTCCGGCACGCAACCGTATCATCGCAGGACTCTGTGATGCCCTCATCGTAGTAGAAGCTGCCGAAAAAGGAGGCGCACTTATTACAGCCGAGATCGCCAATAGCTATAATAAAGATGTATTCGCGTTTCCGGGAAATATAGGACAAAGTTTTTCAGAGGGATGCAACAACCTGATCAAAGCGAATAAAGCACACCTGATCAGCAACGTAAAAGATATAGAGTATATCATGGGCTGGACGGCACGCGAAGAGGCTGTTCCGAAAAAACAATTTATAGATATAGCCATGTACGAACCCGAAGAACAAACCGTACTACAAACACTGTTAACCAACAACTATCAATTAATGATCGATGAACTCAGCTGGCGGTCCGGCCTCTCCGTAAGCAAACTAGCCTCCATCCTCCTCGGCCTCGAATTCAAAGGCCTCATCGCCACACTACCAGGCAAGATATATAAGTTGCGTGTTTAGGTGTTTACGTGTGCACGTGTTTACGTTTTTGGGTGTTTATGTATCTACGCTGGTACGTGTGTACGTTCAACTATATGCGCTATCACGTTCTCAAAGCTCGCAGCTCACGGCTGTTCAACATAAACACATACACACCTAAACACCTAAACACAAATCAGTAGCTTCCATCGCTGTCCTGTGTCTTCTGGTTGCATTTTTCTTTGATCACCTCATAGGCTTTCAGGTCGCCGAGTTCACCGGCTTTGCTGAGGTCGAGACAGCCATTCTTTACATCACCGAAGTCGATGCGAAGAATGCCGCGCATATAGTATGCATCTACATTTTTAGGATTGATCTGGATGATCTTCGAGCAATCGTTGATCGCATCTTCGTATGCCTGTAAAAACTGTTTTGCTTTTCCGCGGTTGAAGTATGCTTCGATATAGTTTTCGTTAATGGTGATTGCTGAAGAGAAGTCAGAGATAGCACCGTAGTAATCCTGCAACTTCATTTTAACATTGCCGCGCGCGAAGAATGCATCTGCAAACTTGGCGTTCTTTTCAATGGCAGTGTTATAGTCTTTCATGGCACCGTGACGATCATCAAAGCGATCTTTGATGTTGCCGCGCAGGTAGTATGCAACCGAATAGTTAGGGTCCAGTTCTATAGCTTTGTTTACATTGAGAAGCGATTCCATGAACTCGTTTTTCTCGTATAGTTCGCGCCCCTTCTGTGTATATTCTTTAGCACTTTGCGCAAAGGCCGCTCCGGAAAGGAGAATAAGACAGGCCGTTATAAACAGGTTCTTCATATTATCTAATTTAAACAAAAGTAACCGTTTATTGCCGGACCGGCCTCTCAAAGTAATATTTTCAATGCTTTGGAAAAATTTCATCCGCGAGTCGCAGGGCATCGGCAAAGGCTTCTTTGTCAAGTCCGGTATGTGCGCCCTGTTGTTCCAGGAAAAACAGTACCGTCTCCGTTGCCAGGTTACCTACCAGGTCGTCTTTTGCCATAGGGCATCCGCCATACCCGCGTATAGCACCATCGAAGCGTTTACATCCCGCACGGTATGCAGCTTCGATTTTCTCCAGCGCTGTAGCCGGTGTCGAATGTAAATGTACTCCCAGCTCGAGTGCCGGATATAGTCTCGACAGCGATGTGAACAGGTAATCGATATTCTCCGGAGTAGATACACCAATCGTATCAGCAAGCGAAATGATTTCGCAGCCCATCGTGTTGAGTATGTTTACAAATTTACCCACTACCTCTACATCGTACGGATCATTATAAGGATTACCAAACCCCATGCTGATATAGGTCACCAGTTTTTTATGGGAGCGCACACATACATTTTGAATTTCATCGAGCGTACTCAGTGCCTCCGCTATAGATTTATTGGTGTTACGCTGCTGAAAAGTTTCCGATATAGAAAGCGGGAAGCCGAGATAGCTTATCGCTTCGAAGCGTGAAGCATCTTCAGCACCGCGCGTGTTGGCAACAATCGCCAGTAATTTTGATTTACTTTTTTTCCATTCAAGTTGTTCAAGCACTTCAGCTGTATCGCGCATCTGCGGTATCGCTTTTGGTGACACAAAGCTGCCAAAGTCTATCGTATCAAATCCTACCTTTAACAGTTGATTGATATAGCGAACCTTATGTTCTGTCGGTATAAACTGCTCCAGGCCTTGCATGGCATCGCGCGGACATTCAATGATCTTCATAATGGATGCGAGTATAATAATCCAATGGTATATCAGTGTCAGGCACCTCATGCAGGGCATCACTGATCGATGCCAAGATTACCATTTTAGGAGGAGAAATCAACGCCTCACCTGATTTAAGTAACCCTTGACCGTAGTAAAAATTGTTTCAGTTATCGGGAGCTAATGCACTTTATCACCCATTTAAATAAATTTATAGTATTCATCGCTATATAGTGATTCGAAAACCACCCTACTATCTATGCCATTACCTGAATACGCGGGAACCCTGGGTCAAAAGCGAGCTGCCCATTTATTGCGCAGAGCAACCTTCGGGGCTACCAAGCAACAAATCGATTCCTTTGCAGGACTCACGCCTGCACAAGCCGTTACACAACTCTTCCGGCAAACATTACCTGATCCTGTTTTACCCATCGATCCGAAAACCGGTACCGAGTGGGTTGTATCCGGGATAACGGGTGCCAACAGTGAAGGTGGCGACTTGATGCAATATCTGCTCAGTTGGTTCATCGGCCAGATGATGAACAGCTCACTGTCCTATTCGGCTCGCGAAAAAGTTGTACTCTTTCTGCATACGCACTTTACCATGCGTACCGAAAAAGTTAACAATACCCGCGCGCTATATTTCCAGAATCAACTCTTCCGACAGTTTGCACTCGATGCCTTGAATGCCGATGCTGATGTAAACTTCAAAACATTAACAGTCAAAGCTAGTGTTGACAATGCCATGCTCGAATTACTCGATGGCCGACTCAATGTAAAAGGAAGCTTTAACGAAAACTATGCACGCGAACTCCTGGAGTTATATAGTATAGGCCGCGGACTCGAAGCTGCACCTCCCCCTACATCCGGTGAAGAAGGTGATTACGGAGTATATACCGAAGAAGATGTAAAGACCGCTGCGCGTATATTAACCGGCTGGGACTTCGATGACCAATTTAGCAACATTGATCCAGATACAAATTTACCACGCGGTAAAGTAAAGGGAAGTAACGCCAATGCATCGGCTCACGACAACGATGCGAGTAAACCAAAGAAGTTCAGCAATCGCTTCGTCAGCACACTCTACCCGGATAACACCATAACGCCTGATCCGTTAACGATGCACGCAGGAGTACCAACCCTCGAGAGTGCATTGGATGAAATCACCAAGCTCATAAACCTGATCTACGAACAGGAAGAGACCGCGAAGAATATATGTCGTAAGATATACCGCTTCTATGTGTGGGCACCGCATACCAACGCAGAGACGTTACCGATCGAAGCTGATATTATAGCAGAGATGGCGGACACATTCCGCGATGGCGGATTCAAGATACAACCGGTTATCGAGAACTTATTACGCAGTCAGCATTTCTACGATGCCGCTGGCGGTGTAACGGATGATGCCTTTGGCGGATTGATCAAATCACCGATCGACCTGGTGATTGGTACATTGAAATTCTTTAACATACAGTTACCTGATCTCGCTACACAAACCGATCAGTATTATGAGGCAACCGGCGAGATCCTTAGTCACGTTGTTGATCAGGGTATGAATTTCTATAATCCGTATGATGTAGCCGGATACGAAGCATACCATCAGTATCCCATCTATCATCGTTTCTGGATCACTACCAACACACTGGCCAAGCGCTATGACTTTGTACGCACGTTGCTCGATCCGCAGGGAACGATGCTGTTCAACGTAAATACATACGATTATGTGCGCGCTAATTTTGCCGGTGTCGCTGCCAATTCAGAAGAGCTGGTGAAGGCACTGATCACATATTTACTTCCGCATCACGACTTCCTCGCCTATATAGATCCGAATGATAATCCGGATACATTCAATGCCAGTCTCACCGTAAAGCGACTGAATTATTTTCTCACTCGCTTCCTGACGGATGTGAACATGGATCCGAAAGGTTATTGGACAACCACCTGGAACCAGGGAACTGAACTATCCGAATTGCGCGAATGGCTTAACCGCTTGTTCAACGCGTTGCTGCAATCACCCGAATACCAACTTGCTTAACCTCCTACCCTGCTATATATGAATAAATCGAGACGAGATTTTTTAAAGAAACTTCCGTTGGCCATGAGTATACCTTTCACACTCGAAGGTATATCCATGCGGGTAATGGGACAAAACAATGCGTTAACGCGCATGGCTGCTGCCGCCAGCACGAATGATCGTGTATTGGTAATTCTGCAGATGCACGGAGGTAACGATGGACTGAATTGCTGTATACCCGTAGCACAATACGGTGACTACTATAATAAACGACCCAACATTGCTATACCGGCCGCGAACAGCTTACGGAAATATATACCGCTTGACAGCACGTTACCGGAAATCAACCAGATTGGTTTGCACCCGGATATGATCGCAATGAAACACTTGTATGATCAGGGCCGCATGACGGTGGTGCAAGGTGTATCGTATAAAAATAACAATGGCTCTCACTTTCGTGGACGAGATATAACGTTCATGGGCGGATCGTATGATGACTATATGCAGTCAGGCTGGATCGGTCGTTACCTGCAAGGCGAATACGCTCCCTATAAATACCCGGAAGACTTTTTGAATCCGAATGTACAGGAGAATAAAATGATCGATCCGCTGGCGATTGAAATTGGTGGCGATGTATCGCTCATCTTCCACCAGGAAGGAAATATACCTACATCCTTTACACTTTCGGAAGATGGATTGGACAACCTCGAGGATCTCGAAGGATTCTTTGAAGATCAAACAACGGATCCACGCGGTATACCACCGGAATATCTGAAAGACTCTGCATATTATAAAGAGTTAAAGTGGATACTTGATCTGGAAGACAAAACAGAAGACTATACCAAACGCCTGCAGGAAGTATTGAGCAAGAGTTCTGCAACTACAGTCAATTACCCGGAGAAGTATCCATACAATGCACCTTCAGGAAGCGCTACCAACGGATTACGGAATCAGTTAAAACTCGTAGCGCGTTTGTTAGCAGGTGGTTGCCAGACAAAAGTATTTCTTGTTAAGATCGGTGGTTTCGATACACACGCCGACCAGGTAGAAAAGTATGATTCTACCATGGGCGGTCACGCAGCGTTAATGTATCACGTGGCGAGCAGCATGAAAGCATTCCAGGATGACCTGCGCGCACGCAGCCTGGAAGAAAGAGTATTGACAATCACTACATCTGAATTTTCGCGAAGAGTAAATTCCAATGCAAGTTATGGTACCGACCATGGTACGGCTGGTCCGATGTTTATTTTTGGCAAAGGCGCAAACCCCGGTGTAGTCGGTGAAGCATTCAAGACGAATGACTCCGGCAACAACCTCGCGATGCAATACGATTATCGGAATGTATATGCGAACATCATGCGCGACTGGATGCAGGTAGATGATACACGTCTTAATAAAATATTCCCGGATGCACGCGATGCGAACGACAGCAGCAAGGGTTTGATGACGACAGGTACATCGGATGGAACTGTATTCGAGCAACTGCCACTTGCACAACAAGTGATCACAGGCAACGAAGGATTTATAGGCGATCGTTTCTCGCTTGAAGATTGCTATCCGAATCCGGCCAAAGATAAAACAACGGTGCACTTCAAAGTAAACAGCGCTTATCACGTAACAGTAAATCTGTTTACCAACGATGGCAAGAAAGTAAAGGCCATGGTAGATGGAGTATATAATCCGGGTGAGTATAAAGTTGAAACGGATCTTACCGGATTGCCGGCCGGCCACTATATTTACGAATTGAAAACCGGATTTTACAAAGAAGCCAAGAAACTGATCATTGTGAAATAGAAGTTTACCAACCCTCCCTTATGAAAAACCTATACCTTCTGCTGCTCTGCTTACTGCTGGCGGCCAATGGAGCATTGGCACAAAGCAGCAAAAAGAAAAAATCGCCAGCAGCGTATAACAAACAAAATAAAGAGAACGAGAAGTTTCTGGAGAAACAATGGTGGCTCGGTATACGCGGTGGTGTTACCCTTACCAAAGTAGATCCTACGACTACATTTTCCATTCTTTCACCAACCAATTACGATGCAACTGAAAGCGGCAAGAAGTACGATAACTTCAGCCTGGTGGGAAGTCACGTAACGATGGAAGCAACGTTCTACTTCAAACAATTTACATTCAGTCTTCAACCTACATTTCAACATAGTCGCTTCGCCTATACCAACCAGTACCGCTGGACGGATGGCGTTGAAGGAGGCAACAACAATGTAGAGTTGAATTACAAACAGGAACAGAAAGTGGATCACCTCATCATTCCACTTGTTGTGAAGTATGAGTTCATGGCTACTACCAGGCTTCGTCCGTATTTGCAGATCGGTATATTTCAGGCATTCCGCATTGGCGCGACCAAAGAAGTTACCGTATCCGGAATAGATCAGGCATCAGGCGGACAAAATCAATTTGAAGATGAACCGATAACTGTAGGCGCACGCGATCTGTTCGCCAAAAAATACTGGGGCGTACTCGGAGGCGCAGGTCTATATTATAACCTGGGCAACAATGTCCGGTTAAACTTCGATGTGCAGTATAAACATGGTATGAGTAACATCGTATCAGCCGAGAACCGGTATAGCAACGATCGCCTCGCAGGCGTTGGTGATGCTATGGACGATCTCGATATGGACAACATCAATATATCCATGGGTTGTCTGTTCCCGCTGCGCTTCCTGGAAAGTGGTTTCAAATCATTAAACCGAAAATGATCCTCTCCTATGTTTAAAACAATACGAACCTCACTCTATATTTTATCGATAGCACTTTTTGTTTTTGCCTGCGGAGAAGATTCCAATCCGGTTACAGAAACAAAAAACTTCACATCTATATTTGATAGCAACCAGTTTACCGATGGTTTTTATCCCATCGATATACAACAAACTACCGATGGTGGTTATGTAGTGCTGGCAGAAAGTGAATTACCCGACACGCAACTCACCGGAGTATATCTGCTGAAAGCTGACAAGTACGGAAACTTTGTAAAGTTTATTAAAGCCGACACACTTAATAATCCTGTAGGGCGACTCAGCAAGATTGCAGACAAGTATTATTTCTTCTGTATGAATAATACCGATGCTAAACTGGCTTCGTTCGATGAGACGCTTGATAATTTTTCAATAGCCGATGTAGCTTACACCAATCCCGCAGCATCTGCTCCACTTGAAAATGGCTTTTTACTTTTGAGTGTTAACACCGATTCAAAGCAAACCATTATAGCACAGATCGGCTTGGATGGAGGCACAATTCGCGATAAAGGATTTACGTTTGGTGATGGTGATGACAGTGAAAAACCTTTGAGCGAACATTTTCTCAAGCAAGGAAAACAATTTCCATTCGATGTTGGTGTAGTTTCACCGGGTATCTATTACTTCAACGGGTTCTATGATTATTCATTCTCGTTATTTCTGTACTTCAGGCAATCTTGTTTCGGCTG
>CBIHOZ010000143.1:0-19104 GCA_966211525.1 uncultured Chitinophaga sp.
CTGAACTCACGATCTACATACAGGTATATCAGCAACGTGCTGACGATACCGGCGGTAAGACCTAATAAATTAATGGCAGAGAATAATTTCTGACGTCTGATGTTCCGGACAAAAAGAAGAAGATAATACTTGATCATACCCAGTGTTAGGATTTGACAATGATGGAGACAAAGGTCATACCATTGCCAAAATGATCAAAATAAGCGGTTTTTCAGGAAAACCATCGTCCGGTAACAGCGCAGGGTGTTCGATTCCGGAATTTGTTTTCCCGCAGATTACGCGGATGGACGCAGAACAAATTTGAAAAAATCAAATGCGTTTATCTGCATTTATCTGTGCAATCTGCGGAAAAAAAAAACATTACGATTGCAGATACTCTACGATGCCATCACGGATAGCTGTGAAGGTTTTAACGAGTGTATCTTCATCTTCTTCCAGTAAAGTAACGCGGAAGCCTTGCAGCTCCGAACAGAACGATGATATAGGCACTACGCAAACGCCTTTGGCGCCAAGCAAGTAGTATACAAAGCGTTTATCCAACGCTATATCTTGTTTTGGAGTACCATCGGTATTATTTACCCAGCTATCAACCAGTCCGCTGATCTGCGCGTTCGCAATCTTCAACTTCTGCGTTGACTTCAAACTTCCATCGCGGAATATAATGGTGTTGTAAAAAGCTCCAAACGTTTCGTTGAACGTAAGCTGTGGCACAGTGCCCAGTATATCGGATATAATCTTACTTCTGCGACCTATATTCTTATTGGTTTCCTCGCGATATACTTTGAAGCGAGGGTCGCCCAGTATTTTTGGTATCGTGAGCTGCGGCAATTTGGTAGAACACACTTCAATCATCTTGGCGTTGTCCAGCGCCTGACAAAACCGGTTGAAGTCTTCATCCTTATCGCGGTTATAGTATTCCATCCAACCGCAGCGCGCACCCGGCCACGGTAATTCCTTGGATATACCTTTCATGGATATACCCGGTACATCTTCAATGATCTCTGCCAGTGAATATGCCCGCGCTCCGTTATACGTGATGTTAATATAGATCTCATCCGCAAGCAGAAAGAGATTGAATTCCTTCGCGATCTCAACGATACGCTTTAGTGTCTCCAGCGGATATACCATTCCCGTTGGGTTATCGGGATTGATAATGAGTATACCTACTACGTTCGGATTATACTTTACCTTGTTGTACAGATCATCCAGGTCCGGATACCATTTATTGTTGGGATCCAGTTTATAAGTCAATGGTTCATGCGCTGCGTGCGCGGCTTCGGCACTCGAGTGTGTGGAGTAAGCCGGTGACGGACCGATTACCCGAGATGTACGTGATATGAACTGGTATGCCTTGGATATAGCATCACCGAGTCCGTTAAAGAAACAGATATCTTCCGCAGTAATTTGTACACCGCCCATGGCGTTGGTTTGTCTGGCCAGGAATTCTCTTGTTTCCAGCATCCCTTTGGAAGGACAGTAGCTATAGGTATCATCCTGCTTCATCATGTCAGAGATGATATCCTTGATCCACTGCGGAAGTTTGTGATGCTTCTGTATAGGGTCGCCAATGTTCTCCCATGAGATGGCGACACCGAGTTTCTTCAACTGGTCTGCCTTCTTTACGATCTCACGGATCTCATAGCTTAATTCCTTTGCACCTTCACTTAATAACTTCTGCCGCATGATTAAAAATTTTCAGGCAGCGATGTTGAGAGTTTTGCAGGAAGGATTCAAGTATAATCACTAAAAAATTTTTATAACTAGTGTTTGGTAGCGATGTAACGTTCCGTCTTATTTGCCTTTCAGCGTTTTGCTGCACCAGCGTTTGGCGTCATCCAGGGTGCTGAAGGAATTGGAAGTAATAACCGCATGATCGACACGCTCCATAAACTCTTCCACGTTTGTAACGGCAAACACATTATCCGGTATTACAAATGCAGCACATGCTATTCCGGCTTTATGAGCCTCCACGTGCCAGTACTGACTAGCCCATTCCGTATCGGCCAGATCAAAAACATCAGACTTTTTCAGATCTGCAATCCAAGACATCTTTCCATGTTCTTTCACCTTCTGTTGAATCAGCTCCAGTCCTTTCATCATAAAACTTCTGAATTCCTCTGAAGTCATATAACTATCGATACAGCCGACAAGGCAAGGAACAACCGGATCGTAATCTATATATCCTTGTGTTACGGAGTAAAGTCTTATGATCATTGACGCTATATTTGTTTAGGTTATCTATACTATATTTGTAACATACATTTCCATCGCTGCGTGACGATGTAGCATTATGGCTTTAGCACATAGCTATACCATTCTTTTGCTGAATCAAGGTCACCAAACTGTTTTACCACCAACGTGTCTGACTTCCTTTTACGTTCCTCCATATACTCCTGCACGTTGAGTGTGGCAAACATACTTTCCGGCATAATCATCGCCATGTATCGAAGACCCGCTTCGTAAGCTTTTTTGTTCCAGCCGAGAGCCCACTCGATATCCTCCTGATCATAAATTTCAGTTTTCCGGATATCAGCAATCCAGGCAACATTACCGAGAAGGTCTATCTTTTCAGTCAGGAGATCGAGCCCCGCCATCATAAAAAGTCTGAACTCAGGCGAAGGCATATACTCTACGACAGCAGAAATAAAGCCCGGGATGGACGGATCGTAATCTATATACCCGTTGTCAACAGCATAAATGCGTTCTGTCATATTATTTCGCCACAGTATATTTATTCAAATTTCTGAACCAGTCCTTCGCTTCCTCCTGGCTCGTGAAAAATGCAACGGTCATTCCCTGCTTTTCGCCATCGCCTTTGGATCCTTCACCATAATCTTCAACACCTACCTGTGCCCATTCGCTTTGCGGGATAACAAAAGCAACGTGATATATACCTGCAACCAGTGCACGCGGAGTCCAGTCTTCAATAGCCCACGCAGTATCTTCATCAGCAAATACCGGAGATAAGCGAGTATCCGGCAGCCACATCATTCGACCTGTGCTTTTAATTTTATCTTTCATGATATCAAGGCCCTTGTTCAGATGCAACTTATATTCTTCGTGATTCATAAAACGAAGTAACGTGGCGGTAACGCACGGAACAGTGGCATCAAAATGAAGTTGCACAAAGTCGGTTTCAAAAATCAGTTCGTTCATACCGATATATAGATTTTTTGTTAGTAGAGATTGACAAAAATGCGCACAGCGACAACAACCTTGCATCCGGTTTATTGACCAGTATGATTTGAACTTTATACAGAAAACTCAGTCCGTAGAATTACGGAGCAAACCAAAAAAACTAATGCACAATCACCAACAACGGAAACAAATTGCACTACACCTTACATGTATATATACTTTGCAAGTACCCGGAATCAATCCTGATTACGAGTGCTTTCTCTCCTCCTTAATGCATGAGGTTCAGGAGATTTATATTAATTTCTTTCAACGTTTTCAAGTCTTCCTTACTTACAACATTGCTGCCGAGTTAAAAAAGACTTTTGCATTGACTGAATCCGACATACATTGCCCTGTGTATTAACCATATTTTACGAGCAGAATATACTTCGAGGTATTATTGCAGCATCTTACTTTCGTACCAGGCTCACAACATTCTCTACATGCATGGTATGCGGAAACATATCTACCGGCTGCACAGCAACGATAGTATATTTCTCAGAAAGTATACTCAGGTCGCGCGCCTGTGTGGCAGGGTTACAGCTTACATATACTATCTTCCTGGGCTCTGCCTTCAAAAGCATTTTGCATACATCTTCATGCATGCCTGCACGAGGCGGATCGGTAATTACTGAATCCGGCCTTCCATGTTTACTCAGAAAATCATCGTCCAGCAGATCCTTTATATCACCGGCATAGAAATCAGTATTGGATATATTATTGATCTGCGAATTTACTTTTGCATCCTCAATCGCAGCGGCTACATATTCAAGTCCTATTACTTTCTTTGCCTGGCCTGCTACAAAGTTGGCAATGGTGCCCGTGCCGGTATATAAATCATACACCAGTTCATCACCTTTCAGCTCCGCCATTTCCCACGCAATTCTATATAGTTCGTAAGCCTGTTCTGAATTAGTCTGATAAAATGATTTTGGTCCTACGCGAAATTGAAGTTTGCCTGAGCCGTCCGGCTTCGGCATCGATTCGGTTATATAGGGATTACCTTTCCAGCAAACTATATTCAGATCGGCAAACGTATCGTTCTTCTTGCCATTGATAACATAATTGAACGAAGTAATCTGCGAAAAATCTTTTTCCAGACGATGAAGTATACGTTCAATCCACTCCATCTTATCATATGTTACCTGCAGAATAATCATGGTCTCACCCGTATTTGCAGTACGAATGGTAACGGTACGGAGAAATCCGATTTGCTTGCGCAGATCAAAGAACGGAATCGATGCTTTCATCGCTTCATCTTTAACAGCAAGACGTATAGCGTTGGATGGATCCGGCTGCAGGTGACATTCTTTTACGTCAAACACCAAATCATATTTACGCGGTATGTGATAGCCGAGCGCTACATCGTCCGGTGTATATAGTTGATGCATGCGTGCATCGGGCAATGCTTCTTTGCGCTCGTGAAGCTCCTCTTTCGTGAGCCAACGCTCTGCTGAAAATGTATAGTCGAGTTTGTTACGATAAAATCTGGTTTTAGCAGATCCGACAATAGGCCTGATTGCCGGAAGTGTTAATCCTCCCAATCGTTCCAGGTTATCTACCACCTGCTTTTGCTTATACAGCAACTGCGTAGGATAGTTGATATGCTGCCACGAGCAGCCTCCGCATAAGCCGAAGTGAATACAAAAAGGAGTCTCGCGATCGGCCGAGAATTTTTTAATAGCCGTTACTGTGCCTTCCAGAAAGCTGCTTTTTATTTTCGTCAGGCGTGCATCTACGGTGTCGCCCGGTGCTCCGCCCTGTAAAAAAATCACTTTACCATCTACACGCGAAACGCATTTGCCCTCAGATGCCATGGTTTCGACTACAAGATTTTCGATTATGTCTCCTTTTCGCATAAGGGCGCAAAAATACAAACCTGCGGGGTTTTTTCGCTTCATCCTTATTCCCTATATTTAATGTCTAGCCGGAACGTTATGAAAAGATATTTACTGCTGCTGGTATTTGCTGTGGTGGTGTTTCCTTCCCTTGCCTCGCACATTGTAGGTGGAGAGTTCGAAATCCGGTATATATCCGCCAATCGCTACGAAGTACGACTCATTCTTTATTTCGATGCCAAGAATGGTGCTGACGGAGCTCGTGATACTTTTGTAAATGCCCGGATTTTTCGAAAGCGCGACAATAGATTTGTACAGGATGTATTTTTGCCGCTCGATAGTATTTCGCGCGTTTCGTATACACAACCCGAATGTTCGAATGGCGAAATAGAAACAGACAAACTCATCTATAAAACACTGATGACATTTTCCGACAGCCAATATGGCGATGCGGAAGGATACTATATTGTGTGGGAACGTTGCTGTCGTAACTATAACAGCAAAGGCCTTCTTAACATCCTTAGTCAAGAGCCTCCTCCCGGAGTAATTGACTATCCAAATGCCGCAGGACAAACTTTTTACCTGGAGTTTCCACCGGTTGTTAAAAATGGTCAGCCTTTTGTAAACTCAACACCGCGACTGTTCCCTCCCCTCAATGACTATGCATGTCCTGATAAATTTTATTATGCAGACTTCGCCGGAACAGACGTTGATGGCGATTCACTGGTATATACCCTGGTAACTCCGTTAAACACACACACAGCAGAAGCTATACCTTCCGGAGGACCAAGTCCTGCGCCTTATCCATTGGTAACTTGGCGATCGCCTTTTAGTCTTACAAATATTATAGGAGGTTCACCTGATCTGAAAATCAGTACCGATGGTTTACTAACCGTTACACCGAAAACACAGGGACTATATGTTTTTGCCGTGAAGTGCGAGGAGTATAGAAAAGGTATAAAACTGGGTGAAGTAAGACGCGACTTCCAGATGCTTGTAGTAGACGCCTGTCCGGTAGCTGAACCTCCGCAGATACTCGGAAAGAAATTAACCGACAGCAATTTTACCTATGACGGAAACATGAACGTTACCTTCAGCAATACCGTAACGGATGCCAACCGCTGTATTGAAGTACAGGTATCTGATCCGGATGCATTGAAGAGTTCTGATAGCTTTATGGAGAACGTTACCATTAAAGCTATACCTATAGGATTTAAAAAGGATGTCAGTGGTATACTTCCGGCGATTACTTCGGTAACACTTACTGCATCCGCCCCTACAAAAACATTCCGGATTTGTTTTGATGAATGTCCCTTTATAGAAGGTCCCTATACGGTTGGCATTGTTGCGTTTGACGATGCGTGTAGTCTTCCATACTTTGATACACTCCGCGTATTGGTAAACATAACTCCACCGGTTAATCACAATCCATATTACTCTACCGCCGACATCAGCAAAACCGTAACGGAAGGATCGCCTGTACAGAAATGGCTGATCAAAGCTGTAGATGAAGATGGCGACAAAATGAAGCAGGTAATTATACCGGGTATTGGTGTTGATATGGCCAGTGCCGGTATGTCTTTCAAATCTTTAGGACAAGTTGACGATACGTTGTTTACAGAGCTAACATGGGACCCGCGGTGTGACGTATTTAATTTCACCAATCGAACAAACTTTGATATAGTCTTGCAGGTTGAAGATGAAGATCAATGTGCCTTCAATCATCCTGATCGTATGAAGGTAAATCTTACGATACAATTGCCGGGCAACAGCAAACCGCTTATTTCATCGCCCGAGCTCACCAACAATAGTACATTGATCGATACGGTAAGTCTTGAAAGAAAAGTAAATCAGTCGCTGATATTTCACGTGAATGGAAAAGATCTCGATAAAGATAAACTCATACTCACGGGAACAGGCAAAGATTTCAGTATGGCGGATTACTCCATTTCATTTCCACAGGACACCGACTATGAAAATGTAAGTTCACTCTTTACCTGGAACATACGCTGCGATAATGTAGACCTGGATGTAAAAGATGAGTTTACCTTCCACTTCCTCGTAGCGGATAATGAAAATAAATGTCGCTTTCTGTATTACGATACATTGGTGGTAAATGTAAAACTAACGCCTCCGGATAATGCAAAACCTCAATTGTCTGTGTCGAGCGTTAACCCTGCTATAGCCCTGACGCTTGATAACTCAATGGTAGTTACGCTTGGCCAGCAGATCGATCTGAGCCTGAATGGTATCGATCACGACACCTACCCTGAAGCAGACATGCTGCAACTGAAATTACTTTCTGCTACAGGTAACGTACAACCCGAGGGCTACACGTTTACGGGTGCTGAAGGTCGCGGCAGTGTACAATCGCCTTTTACCTGGAAACCGGAATGCGACATCTTTACCAACGGGCAATATGAAAATGATTACATCTTCACCTTCCTCGTAACAGACGACCGATGCTTTAACGAAAAGGGAGACACAGTTGAAGTAAATATCAAGATCAAGGATATAGATGGAAGCGACACCGAGTTTCTTCCACCTAACTTCATTTCACCCAATGGCGATTTAAAGAACGATTATTTCGCCATGATGAAACGTGATGCCACTACAGGCGAACTTCTCAACATTCTTCCACTCGATAATTGCGCGGGACATTTCGAGGGCATCACAATCTATAACCGCTGGGGCAAAGAAGTTTTTGCCAGTGCCGACCGTGAATTCAAGTGGTATGCCGTAGGCGAAGCATCCGGCATGTATTATTACCTCGTAAAATATTCCAACAAAGAATATAAAGGTGTTGTTACGGTTTCGTACTGGGATGATGAATCACAGGCTCAGCGGTAGCAAATTATTTTCTTTTATATAGGCAGTCTCGCCCTGCCACATAATTTTGATCCACACATCTTTTTTCCCAACGATTTCCACGCGATGCCCTGACTGAATAACCGAAACAACCGAAGCACCCGGTGAAGGTCCGTCCATAATATAGGTGTTGGTGTTTGCAACAATACCCATGGCAACTTTCGTCCCCACGGTGTTATGCACCACCAATGCTGCCAGTACAAGAACCATTACCACGAGCGAAGGCCAGTACATATGTTTTCTTCTTTTCAAAAAGAAGCTTAAGCCCAGCAACAAAAAAGCAATCGCCATCAACGCAATGCCTACCGGCCAATGGTAATCGTTGTAGAATGATAAAAATCTTCCGGCATCGGTTTGCTTGTAGCCTTCCAGGTTATGTTTATCGGCCAGCTCTTCCATTTTTTCGAGCACCGTTTTGTCGTTTGTTACATTATAGTAGAGATTCAGATAATAAAGTGCTGCTCCGGTTTGCTGCAGGCCTTCTTCTATGTATGCCATTTTCAGCAACATAGCAGGAGAATACTGGTGTTGATCAAAGATTGCTTTATAATGTTCAAGTGACTGAACGTAGCGTTTATCTTTAAAAAGCGAATCGGCCTGACTTAGCCGATGTGTAGAAGTCTGAGCGAGAAGGGTATAGCTCGCACAGAAAATATTTATGAAAAGAATAATAAGATTTTTTGAAACGCTCCTTTGCATATAATTCAGATTGGATTACCTTTGTGCCCTCAATTACGGGAAAAACCGCAAAATTGACAAGATTCCGTAGCTCAGCTGGTAGAGCAATACACTTTTAATGTATGGGTCCTGGGTTCGAATCCCAGCGGGATCACTTCAAAAAGCTTCGAAGACACCTCTTCGGAGCTTTTTTGTTTTACAGCCGTGTAAAAACGTAAAAATATTTTTTTTGAAATGTTTTTTCGTCAAGTGATTTAGCCGTGGCTGAATCTTTTTTCAGATAAAATAGAATATCGGACCGCCCCCACATCCAACCGAAGCCGGCTGATAAAAAAAATAAGTGCTAACCAAACGAGCCTTCCATAAAATCACCAGAGAAAATTTCAAGCGATCCGTATTGCTGCTAACATTTAATTTTTCTTACCCAAAGTCAATGTATACCGTTCCGCTATAGGCAACTTTTGTGTGTCTAATCAACTTCGTATGAAAGGAATATCAAAATTTGTAAAGGTTGTTTTACTTATAGCAGGTATAACAGCATTGATCATTGGCAGCTGCCTGTTGTTTATACCGGTCACGTTTCAGGCATCAGCAGGAATTGAGTTAGGAAACGACCCCGGTTTGCTCAGCGAGATGCGTGGTCCTGGTGCCTTAATTCTCGCCAGCGGTGTTGTTATGATTGCCGGAGCTTTTGTTATTGAAATCACATTAACGGCACTTATCCTTTCCCTCGTGCTCTATGGCGCGTATGGTATAGCACGTATGCTCAGTCTTGTCGTTGATGGTATACCAGATACAACGATCGTAGCAGCCATGGTTGCCGAATTCATCTTTGCTATAGCAAGTACATTCGCGTTGATCAGCTTCAGAACTAAAAACGTGAAGTCTGTCGTTTCGCCGGTATAATGGTATATATCGTAAGTATTGTTATCGACTCACCCGCTTCCGTATCCGGCTAAAAGACTCAGGCGTTACACCTATAAAACTTGCCAGGTGATGCAGTGGCACACGCTGCAACAACTCGGGACGTGTGGCGAGTAAGTATTCATAACGCTCTTCCGGACTATAACTGATCATCATTGCCAACTGCCGTTGAATCTGTTGATAATCTTTTTGCAATATAGTTTGCGTAAGAAATTCAAGTCGGGGATATAGTTTATGCAATGCCTGTTCTTGTGCGCGCGTACCTGCGAGTACAACACAATCTTCCAGGCAAGTATAGTAATGCTGCGATGGCGCCTGCTCCAGGTAACTGGTATAGGATATCACTGCCTGATGTTCGGTGAAGAATGCTATATTTCTCTCGACACCATCCAGTAATTGATATTCACGAATGCATCCCTTCAGAATAAAGTAACACCGGGATGTGATCTCGCCTTCGCGCAGCAGAAGTGTTCCTTTCGCGTGGGTCTCTATTCCCATACTATCAATCACAGCTTCTATTTCCTGCGGATCGAAGACAGAAAAAGCAGACAGAAATTTTCTTAACGCGTCAGTCATGCACTTATTTACTTCCTGATCGCTCGCTATATACCTTATCCCATTCTGCCAGTGATTTATCGTAGCCAGTACGATCCCTGAATACTTCCGGCCTATACGCGGCACCGGGCTTGTGTTTCTTATGCAGTTCAAACTGACTGGCATGCGAAGACAACCATAAATCGAACTGTAAAGCTTTCATCGCTTTCAAGGTATATGCATAATCTTTACCAACATCCGGATAACGTGGCATGCCGGCCAGGTTTGTCTCATCGAGTATGGAAGGCATGTTCGCGATCAACACCCTATATATGTGCTGCCCGTCTTTCACGTCAAATAAAAAACTGCTGGAACCTGGCGTATGCCCCGGGTGATGTAGCATTACCACACGCATATCGCCAAGCGTTATTGTATCGCGGTCGTGCAGGAGGCGATCTGCTTTTACAGGTACAAACGTGCTTCCCTTGCCACCTAATATATAGTCTGAGTCACCACCATCTGCCATTAGCTGTGCATCTTTCTCATTAATCATAAGCCTGGCCCCGGTTTGCTTTTTAATTGCAGCCATGGCCCCCACATGATCAAAGTGAGCGTGGGTTGCCAGGAGTATTTTGATTTCCGTGAATTTGAATCCAAGTGTATTTACGTGCGCACGGATCAGTGCTTCCGAATCATCCAGTCCGGTATTGATAAGTATATGTCCTTGTGGAGTTGTAATCAGGTATGCAGCCAGATCGTACGTACCAACGTAGTACAAATTCCCTGCAATGCGAAAAGGCTGATAGTCGCGCGACCATTCTTCATTGGAAATGGGATGCTTAACAGCTTTCTGTGCATGCACATGGTGTGCTGCACCTGTCAGCATAACAATACTCCAGATTACAGACTTCAATCTTATCATAATGTATTTCCAAGTAAGATACTGGCAATATACTTGAAACTGCCGATGTACTGATACAATTTTCACAAATCATCCGGAACAAAAAGGGATGGATACCGGCATTAAAATAAACATGAAATACCCTATATTTATCCATGCCCAAGGTTATACTGTTAATTATACTGGCATGTCTGCAGCTTCAATGTGGTGCACAGCTGGCGTATCCCTACAAGGTATATTCAGAAAATGAAAACTTCTTCGTAAAGTCTATACCTTTCTCCGACCAGGTTTGGACAGAACTCGGAAAGACAACGGTCGTGTCGGTCAACGATACGTTGAAACCAATACTAACAATCAACCGATATTTCTCACCTGACTATTTGTTTCTCAGTAACGATGGGCAATCGCTGTTTTACCTGGACAACTGGATCGATCCCTCTGTCAACAACGAATCCGGCATCCTCACATATTACCACCGGGGCGTGTCCGATCGCGTATATACGCTGCGTGATTTTAACCTTACAGACTCAACACTCACGCCTGCGCTCTTATACAACTCCTATAGCGAGTCCGACAGTGCAATACAATTTCCGTTTATCAACACGAGCAACAATGTGCAGATAAGTGGCGATACCATTTCGTTACTGTTACAGAATGGCTTGGTATATACCTTTTCGACTGCAACGGGAGAGATGGTCCGGAAAGAGTTGCTGACGAGGTTTCTCAGCAGACAAACCGTAGAACAGACCAAACGAAAAATTAAAAATTACACCATTGATATACCGACTCAATTCGGGCTCCCCAAACTTGAAAATGGAAGAGAGTATTGGACGGTGCTGGAAGAAAAACTGAATGTAGTGTTCCTGGAAGGGAGCAACCGGGATTTCGAACAGACCTATAAACACTACATGTTTGAAATCATGATGGCTATCGATTCGACAGGCAGGTGCGCAGACCTTCAGTTAGAGATGAGTGACAGTCTCTACCGCGATGAAATTTCAAAATTACTTTGCGCGCTCAGGTTCAACAAAAAAGAAATACCGGATGGAATTGAGAAATGGTACTTCCACTATATCACGGGGTTCCGAAAGAAATCAGCATCGGTTGCCAAAAAAGAACGGAAGCAGGAGATCAAGCAGCGAAAACTTGAATACAAAAAACGTATCCACCAGGATTCCATCGATCATGTATATATTCCTTCAGATCTGCAGGATTGCTTTAAACAACTCGACAAACTATTGTCGTCTGCCGAGAAAAAGTCTTTTTCAAGTGCACGTGAAAATTCCCTGAGCAGCTATCATATGGGATTGGGGCTTTGGATGCGCAACAATTGGGGATTATGGAAGGGCTCGCGCTTATCAAACTATTTCAACAAACTTGGGGTGCTGCATCCCGATGATATGTCGGGTATCATCATTCGATATTATCACCGGTATCTGAACGGACACGAATTCAAAATAGACGAGTTGCCCCGGTAATTTTACTTTCACTAAACAAATCTTTGCCGCAAGCACAACCCTAAGCTGCCGCATACTGCCATGTTATATTTAAAGTGTTACCCGTATTTTTGGAATAACGGTATATATACTCACATAAACCACAAAACGCATGTTACTTCAAAATAAAAATGCCATTATCTATGATGCCGCGGGCTCTCTCGGCAGCACCGTTGCACAGGCATTGGCACAAGCTGGTGCAAAAGTATTTCTAACCGGGCGGACAGCCGATCGCTTACAGAAGGTTGCCTACACCATTACCATGGCAGGCGGCAAAGTTGAAGTTGGTGTCGTGGATGCGTTAAATAAAAACGCAGTTCATGAATACATCGAAAAAATTACACAGAACGGAACAACGATAGATATATCTTTTTGTGCGATCGATTTTCAGTCGGTACAAGATATAGCACTAACCGACATGAGTGTTGAAGACTATATGCGCCCTGTTACGGTAGCACTGCAATCTCAATTCCTTACATCAACAGCGGCAGCGCGAAAAATGATGCAGCAAAAGTCAGGCGTTATACTCTCGTTAACGGCCACACCAGGAGGCATCGGCTATCCCTATACCGGAGGCTTCGCTTCGGCCTGTGTGGCTATGGAAACTTTTGTTACCAACCTCGCTTCAGAGGTGGGTGCGTATGGCGTTCGTGCGGTAAATATACGTTCAGCAGGTTCGCCTGATTCACAGGTATTCCGGCAGGCTATAGAAGCTGTTCCGCAGGAAATGGGCGATGTGTTACAAAGCATGAAGAACGATACGATGCTTAAGAAGCTTCCGCTGATGGCAGATATAGCGAATGTGGCCGTGTTCCTGTCATCTGATTCGGCAAACATGATTACCGGAGTTACGATTGATGTAACCGGAGGAACAACCACCGGGTTGAATTATCGTGCACCCAAGGTAAATGAGCCACAGGCAACTGGTACTCCGTTGGTTACATCGCGATAACAGCATTTTGCGAAACTATATATTAAGGTGTGCCTGAAGGAATTAGTAAAAACAAAAGACCAGCAATTTCCCGTCTGGATTTGCCGGCCTTGATTCCTAACCTTGCCTATGCGGGGCAATAGATGACTCAAAAGTATAGGTATATATCGTATTGCGCATCGGTTTATCTTTTAACACATGTATTGAACGATGAAGTGATGGTTTTGAAATTCAAATTGAATATTGTCAATCAAAATTGCTTAACAACAGAAATATATACTTAATAACAAAGCAACTAAATCATACTACAAATTAAGGTATATTTTCTACCGCGAATGATCAGCTTCTGTATTCCTTGCCTTGATCTGAAAAAAACATCGATCACAGATAAGTCTGATTTTTGCGAAACCTTCCGACACATCGTTCCACTCGCCTTCGCGTAATCTTACTTTCTCGCATTCATCACACCATGCCTGATAATCATCATCTTCTTCTATTTGAGGGTCCGATTCAAGAGGTTCGTGGAAGCCGGTGTATGTATCTTTGTTTAAGTGCTGGCAAACAAACGCGGCCCGTCTCGCACCATGCGTTGCGCACGTTACACTATACTTATCTTTTAATTTATTATACTCGTCTTCCCGTAGCGCACCGGTAAATATCAAATAGAAAAACAAATGCTCTTCCGGAAATCTATAGACACCAATAGCATTCAGTACTTTGGCTGCTACTGAAGTCATCGCCCAGCCGGTATATTCATCGCCATCGATCAGACCGGTGCTGAGTTGTGTGTACCCGTTGTCGACTCCGTAGGCTCGCACTTTGTGGATATCTCTTCGCTCCGATTCTTTCAGATACTCGTTATCCCATGACCATTTCCACGTATTTGTTTTTGCTGAGAATGATCCGACCAATGCATACTTGAAATACAGATTACGTCCGTCATCCGACTGAAAACGGAAAACACCCAAGTCATTATCCATGAACCAATGCTCGTAACTGTTAATGTCATACGATTCCATAAATGCGCGTTGCATAGCAGAAATCTGTTCGCAACATTCATTTTCAAAGGTTTCAAACGTACTGGCTGACATAAATCATTTTTTGAAACTTAAACAATTGTCATGATCTGGCGACACTTCGTATTCGCTTCCGACAGTCTCCCGAAACTTCGATAGTTAAATCGATTCGTATATGTTAATTTAATATAACAAATCTACCGATAGCACTTTACCATGAACCTCACTTTACTCCAATCCATCTATCCATTATCTATTGTTGCCTGTGCAGCGAGTATACTGTTTGCCTGTTCAGGGCCTGCACGCGATACAATCTATATTTACAACCCTTCAAAAGATGTTGTAACGATCACTATCGATAATGAACCGGTAGCGGTACCTGCAGATTCCTCCCTTCGTAAAACAATTGATATAGGCAAACATACGGTGAAGTATAACGACCGTGTCGATACACTCAATGTAACCGGAAGCACTAACATTCTGGTTAACCCTACCCAGGCAAAGCTTATTAAAAGTGAAATGCTATACCAGACGGAGTATATAAAAAATGGCAAGGCATCAGACGAAGATTATACTATACCCTTGACAACGATGATCATCGACAGCCTGCGCTATGGCGGACACTTTACATTAACAGATGATGTAATTATCAATGACTGGTATTTCAACATCAACGAAAAACCAGAACAATCTGTTGACGCAGACGGGTATATGCGCAGAGGCGTGCAATCAGGCAATGGCGGAGATCCTACCATGCTGTCATCCTACAAATTATATACCCTTGATGAGTTTACTGAAAATACCACACCACTTAACCGCGACAAGCACTACATTGAATTTATACTGAAGCAACACCTCACTACACTCACCAACGCAGACTATATATTTGTGAATGCAGGCTCTTTACTGGCAGGTGCAAACAAACAGGAGCTGGCCGCCATGGGAAAAATCCATGTTACGAACGACAACGAAATATACCTGAAGGGACCGTACCTATACAACAAAGCCGAGCACGGAAAAATTATCGACACCCTTTACAAACTAAATAACTGCATCGTAGAGTTCGATAGCTTTAACATCAAACAAGTAAAAGAAATAGCTTTTGTAAAGACGGAGGAGAGTTTGCCGTTGCGGGTTGTTATTCGGTGATCTTTAAAATCCATTTACACAAAGAACGCAAAGAAGGCACAGAGGGTCACAAAGTTATGTTTAGATTATAAGATCCTTAATAGAAAAATGAACCACGATGACACTGGTAAGTCGAATCGATTTTAATCATAGGTGCCTATGATAGAGTTCCTTACTTTCAAATAAGCAGTAGCAATCTCCATCTGAAAACTATATTGCAAATGAGACAAAATCTTTCGCTTACCAATTGCCAGTATTAGGTTCCGATATACATGTATATCGGTTTGTTATTAAATGCTGAACGCGGTGATACATGTTCAAAAGATAATTTTCCAGGTTTTCCACAGATTAAGCAAACTCCATCCATAGGACATACAGGTTTCCATTACTATACTTTGCGCTTAGCAGGCGTTGGCACTAACAAGTCTCTTACATCAATCTCCAATATAAGCGCCATCTCCCGCAACGTCTTCAAAGAAGGCTGGTTATCATTCGTACAGATCCTAGATATAGTATGCTCCGTTACGCCTAACTTTTCAGCTAATGCTTTTTGGGTCATTCCTATTTCAGCCAATACTGTTTTCAATCTGTTAATTCTCTCGCCTGCCATCTGCGTCTATATATATGTTTAGCACAAATTATAGAGTGAAAGGATATTTACAAAAAGTAAAACTCTGCAGGTCAGCGCATTATGCTAATAAATATGAACACAAAATATAATTTATATTATATTTAAATGACTTTAATGAATAAATTATATAAATTTAAAGACACAATAAATAATTTAAGTTATGCAGCCAAATGATACTTTAAAACGGCAAGAGAATCCAAATAAAGATCTTATCGTGTCCCTCATCAAAGACGATCTCATCAACAACAAACTGGTAAGTGGCCTCACAGACCTCGGCCTGTGCGCAGGAGATTACCACCTAAACCTCAGCGAAACAATATTAAACTTAATCGGTCTTGAAACGGAAGATGATGCAGTGCACGATCTATACTTCAACCTCACCCAAAAAAGCAACACACTTAATTTTTCTGATATAGCAACGCGTGAGCAGCAACTCACCAAGCTTGCCACGCAGATATATATTGAGCTTCTTAGGAGGAAAACATAGGTAGGTGCTCCCATGTGTTGGTGTGTTGAGGTGTTGATGTTAAAATACCGCTGAACTTCTCAGACTTCCTCACAACATCAACACTTCAACACCTCAACACTTCAACACAAAAAAGAGTATCTTGCCTGAAACAAAACGCAACCAAGTGGCTTATTCGTTTCGCATTTTAGGAAAAGTAAATCCGAACATTACGGTTAGTGATATCCATGAAAAACTCGCAGAAGAAAATCTGCAGGCAACGTTTCATATTCAAACTGGTATAGCGGATAATTGGGAACAGATCATTTTCAAAAGTCAGCATGGAACAGACCTTGTGTTGATTGAAAAGACCGATATACAGCCCGGACCGCGAGGTGAAGAACAAATGCAGGCGTTTAAAGATGCTGTATATGGCGATAAACCCGACAACGCTGCTGCCTGGCTGACCAATTATTTCGACCAGATCAAAGTAGTATATACTTTCGAGATCGTAAACCCCGAGATAGGCGAAGAAAACTATTGGGACATCGTAACGGAACTAAAAATGTTATTCTGGGATGCCACACAAGGTATATTTCAGGCCGATCATGAAGGTTTCTCTAACGAAGACGGCTTCCTTATACTCTGGCATTTCGATGAACACGCCAGTGGCTCCCGCCACGTAGGAACCCTCGATGAAAATGGTGAATGGGTAAACTACGAAATAGACCTCGCCAACCCGCAACACCGCGCAGATTTCCTCGCAGGCAAACTACCAGACAATCTCGAGCGCTTATAATTATACTATATATTAAGCTGTATTTAGTCCACAACATCAACATCTCAACACCCCAACACATCAACACCTCAACACCACGATCAAAGCTTCGATCCCTGAATAAGAATCGAGGCCCTGATAGATTTCTCCTTCAGATGTAAAAACTTCTTCCGCTCTTCATCGAGTTTGAAGTTTTCAAAATCCTGCTGTGAATCAAACTCAACGAGATGGATCTCGTAAGGCTTATCCGTGCTGTATTCAATATAGGCATCGTCACCCGGCCTGATACGAAACAACAGTCGACCATTATACTTTGCAATGATAGGTATAGCGACCGCTTCGAACTGGTCGAAGACATCCTCCTGTCCTGGAACGATATAGATAAGTTGCGTGATGTAAAGCATTTTTAAGAGCTTCTGGTTGCCAGTTGCTGGCTTCTGGTTTGATTACACTAATTTATCGATATACTTTAAAACTTCACGTTACCAAGTAAAGAACATATAGTTTAAAGACCAATTAACGTACACACCTACAAACCTACACACGTAAACACACAAAAACCCTACTCAACCACGGTTTCGCTCTTCGTAATGCCACTCTCATTAAACGCTTCGATCGTATAATAATACTTCTCTCTTGCGCTAAGAGTGTTAATCGTTACTGTAGTCACATCGTATACCATATAACTTTGATATAGCTTGTCTTTCGCGATGCCGTAGCTGATGACGTAACCAGTTGCGTTAGCAGCTTTGTCCCACGTAAGCGTTACACTACGTTTGTCGCTGGCGTTGCGTTGTGCCTGCAGGTTGGTGACTTTAGCGGGGAGATCGCCATTTCCTTTTCCGAAAACGCGGAGTCCGCTTACCGCAAAAGTACCACCTGGAACCCGTACATTTGAAAGTTTGATATACCGGCATGCTATCTTCTGCTTTAATGGGAAGTATGGATGCGATTTGTCAGTATTGCTTTTTGATTGATCAACCAACATTGTCCAATCACTGCCGTTGTCTGAGTACTCAATGGTATATCTGTGAAAGATATCTTTTTGGCGGCCGAAGATTTTTGTATCGTGTTCAGCAAAGTTGATTTGGACAGCATATACGTCCACCGTCTTTTCGAGATCGAGGATAACATGCTCACCAGCGTTTCCAGTCTGTGCTGACCAATATGTCCTCATGTCTTCATCGGTCATATAACTTGTAGGGAGTGAATCAATAGATGATGATACCTGCACAGGTTTCTTATAAGACAAGAGCATCCACCCGGGAAATATTTCTTCGAAGCTGTTGATTTTTTTCTTCGGCATAATCATCGGGTAATCGCCATACTTCGTAGTTGCATGGAGCGTACCTTGCTCATCAAAAAATGTAGGATACAATACGAGTCTGCGCTCGAACATGTGTTTTACAGAAATTGTACTCGTACCAATGTGCCAGTAATTTTGATAAGCATCGGCAAATGTACTTCCATGACCGGCAGCCGCTGCAAATCCTCCTGGTTTATAAGCAAACGGATTGTGTGACTGAGCGGTAAATGGTCCCAGCGGACTATCGCCTATATATACCGCATCGCTATAGCTTTTATACTCTGTACCAGGACCGGCATACTGCAGGTAATATTTACCATTATGTTTATTAACCCATGCACCTTCAATCCACGGAGCCTGCTTCCGCAATGTGTTATTATCACCGGGTACCTCCCAGCCGTGATTGGCGGTGTCCGCATGAAGTAACTCTTTGGGTTGCCCTACAAAAGAAAA
>CBIHOZ010000144.1:0-19094 GCA_966211525.1 uncultured Chitinophaga sp.
TAGTACCGAGAGTTGATTTCTGAAAGTCCGATATCCAGAATACTTCACGTTCATGTGCTGCGCCTTGCTGGCGAATGCGGTCTGTTACCTCCTGCATCGTTCTGCTTACAGGCGAGAGACGCACTTGTGCAAGCAGGTCCAGAATCTCTGATTTTGTTTTGAAAGAATTCGAGAACGGGGCAAAGTCGTTGGTAATAAGTTTATACCGGGTATCGGGCGGAAACAGTGAAACAATATTTTTTACGAAGGCAATACCGGCATCAAGTCCGCGCACTTTATCTTCCATCTGAGCCGACATGCTCTGGGAATTGTCGAGGTATAAAACTATAGCGTGGTCGTTGGTCAGCTGATTTTTAGCCGGGATGATCGGCTGACAAAACGTAATCACCAGGAAGAACAGGAATAACAATCGCGAAGCGAGAATAAGATAATGCTTCAGCCTGCGCTTGGCTGTAGTGGCTTCCTTTACCTGCTTCAAAAAACGGTTATTGGAAAAATAGATCCTGGTTGTTCTGCGAAAATTAAAAAGGTGAATGATGATCGGAACAGACAGCACCCCCAGCGCCCACAGAAAAGAAGGATATAAAAAATTCATCAGCGATAAAGTTAATAGTTAAACGGTTATCCGTTCACGGTAGTGTCTATAATTTGACTAACGACCGCTTCTTCCTGCCCATAAAACTTTTGCCTGCTACAACAGCATCTTAAAAAAAATTCCGGGGTCAGGCAACGACCGCTGCGAAGATGGCATTTCTATCTATAAAACCACAACCCCCAAACCGCTTGACTGAAGAAGACCTCGTTAAAAAATGTAAGCAGGGCAACGGCAAAGCGCAAGAGCAATTATATAAATGCTACGCTGACCGCTTGTACCGGCTGGCCTATCGGTACATACGAAGTGATGCCGATGCCGAGGATGTTTTGATGACTGCCTTCACCAAGATATTCCGGGGTCTTAACAATTTTAATTACCAGGGCCCGGGAAGCACGGAAGGATGGATGCGCAGGATTGTGGTGAATGAATCGCTGATGTGGCTGAGAAGAAGACACAACTTTAACCTGACCGAGAGTCTGGATGCATCCATACCGGAGCCGGACCTCCATGCGTTTAGCGAGCAGGATGCTGAAGATGTGTATCAACTCATTACGCAACTGCCCACAGGTTACCGCACGGTTTTCAATCTGTTTGTTGTGGAAGGCTATAATCATGCAGAGATCGCTACGATGCTCGAAGTCAGTGAGAGTACTTCGCGATCGCAGTTATTCAAGGCCAAGGCACTATTAAAGAAAATGCTTACCCAGGAGGGATACCATTATGGAACATAACATTGAAAAAATTATCCGGCTGAAAGTAAAGGAAGCCGAGCAATACCCTGTCCGTTGGAACAAGGAAGAACTATGGAGCCGTATGGAGATTAATCGGACTACACGATCCAAACGGCCAGTATATTTCTCCATAGCTGCCTCGCTGACAGTTGCCGTTTTAGCCGGAGTATATAGTTACCAACATTTAACTGATATACCAAGCCAAACAAAAGCAACCGTAAAAACGGAATCCGCATCTCCCACAGTGGTGAGGCCATTGCGCCCGAAGAGCAAAGATATATTGGTAAACACGGAAGCGCCTTCAACCGAACACTCTATAACCCAAAACAACGCCCGCATCAGGATTGAAGAAGAACCGTATATATCCACTTCTGCGGCACATATAGCAGCCAGCGATACAGCTATATATGAAGCCAGCGAAGAAGCAATTACTCCGACAGCTATACATGAAAATATCGATACCGGGGTAGCGACCAAAGATGCTGTTAAACAGCCGAAAGTAATTATCGGTATAATTCCACCGCAGGAGCAGCAGCTCATAACGCACCGGGAGAAAAAGAAAATAATCAGGTTTCGAAAGGCTCAATCCCAAGACGGATACGCTGACGAAAATCAACTCGTCAGTGCCCGGCTAAACTAATTACTATTTAAATATTATTCCTCATACACGGAATGCTGCTTGTCGTGCATTCAGGTGGCATGACTATATCCAAACTATAACAGAACCAGAAAAATCATCTCACATTATGAAATACTATAGCATTATATTCTTCCTTTTCATCACGTTTTTCGAAATGAATGCACAAGTCATTAATTATTCATCAGGTCCTGGTCGCCATGAAAATATATATCGCACCAGGCGCGATGCCGTTAATTACTTCCCGGATTCGATACGCGTAGAATTTCCCGAGCAGGAATCTATTGTTGTGTTTGAACTAAAGCGATTCGAAACGCACAGTTCTTTCATTGAGAACTTCCCCGCTACTTTATTGGAACTCAGTAGCTACATCGATAAGAGTCTGCCAGGTCATCAAAAAGGACAAGCTGTTACGATCCATGTAGTATACAAACTGAACAATGAAAAAGAGATTACTATAGCCGAAACAAAGCCACAGACTTCAGTATTGGTAAAAGATCAACAAATTATCCAGTTACTTCCTCCTGGTATCGAAATCTTCTTACAGACCGAGAATGCCAAAGTATATCTATATATCCCGGAGCGGAGCAAACTTCGTGAGCTTGCCGACAAGAACTTTACACAAATTGTTTCACGCGTCCGTGAAGAATCTAAAAATTACTATATCGGTCGCAAAAGTTTTAAAGCCAGGTTTATCATTCAAAATAACACAATAGGCTATAGCAACGTGTTGCACACGGAACCACACGATTTCCTTTATGTTACTGCCAGTGCTGGCGTAGGTGTATTCCGTGATAAATTTTACCCGGAGCTTTCGCCATCTATAGGTTTAAGTTTCAGTGATCGCTTTAACCGAACCAACCGCAAAGTTGAGCTAACATATTCGAGTATGTATTTGCTGGAAAAGAAAGCAGAAGGAGGCTATAACAACTCCATCAGTTCCTTCCTGGGTATCACATATCGAAAAAACTTCGGCAAACAGGGAAGCCGTCCAATGTGGACAGGCATAGGTGCAGCCATTCTTGTTCATGAAACTGAAAACTTTTTTAAAGGAAAAACTGCAAAAATTTTCTTTTTTTCAGATATCGGTAATACGCGACTTAATATTATACCCGAATTTTACCTTACGGAAGACTTCAAGAAACTGCAGTTTGGCATGAAGCTAACCTACGCATTTTGACCTATATATATACCCTTACAGTATCGAGTCTTTAAGAAGCCTGGCACCACAAGAGCCAGGCTAATTTTTAAAGTAGCACACAACCTTAGGGCTAACGTATATAGGCTAACGACCCGTAACAGCTAACTTTTAATTCCCTTTATTCTTAATTCTTATTTCCTCCCAGCATTACCAGATCATTCACACTGATCTCGGTGATATTCCGTTTCTCTCCCGTAGATGTTTCATAGGTCCGATGCACAAGTTTTCCCTCTATAGCGATCTCGTTTCCCTTCTTTAAGTATTGGGCAGCTATATCTGCAAGGTTATCCCACAGAACGAGGTTATGCCATTGCGTTTCTTCTACCTTGTCTCCTTTCTGATTACGGTATGTACTACTCGTAGCAATTGAAAAAGTTGCCAGTTTTTTACCGGTGTCGAATGTTTTTATCTCCGGATCTTTACCGAGACGACCGATGAGTTGTACACTGTTTCGTAAGTTTGCCATATATGTATTTATTTTATTGTTGCGTTAGCTAGTATTTTATCGAACCACTTCGTTGTGATTGACGATGCAAAGTTGGGAGCTAAACAAATTTATAGTCGTATGAAAAACGGATACTTTCGCTTACTTTCGTTTGTAGCCGTTTGTAAACGGATAGTTATATGTCAGGTATAGTTGAAAAGAAATGCATTGAATGTGGTACTGCCATCAAAGGCAGGGTTGATAAAAAGTTCTGCTCTGATCAATGCCGGAGTTCCTTTAACAACAAGCTTAACAGTGATGACACTAATCTTATGCGGAACGTCAATAATATACTGCGCAAGAACAGACGTATTCTGCTTGACCTTAACCCTGATGGCAAAAGCAAAGTGAGCAGAGAAAGGTTAAACGCCCGCGGCTTTGACTTTAACTTCTTTACCAGCGTCTACAAGACCCGCGAAGGATCGCAATACTTTTACTGCTACGAACAAGGATACCTGCCCATTGAAAAAGATTACTACCTCCTCGTTCAGAAAAAAGACTTCTAACCCACAGGCTATACCACAAAATCAGGTATAGATATACATAACTATAGCTTACATTTATTTATAGGCTACCAAAACAACCATGTATACCTACATAAACCTACATGGGCGCAGCCCTATACCCTTCTTTTCGAGGGCACGTTTACAATTATAGGCAGGCGTTGCGAGCGGAAGACGGCTCTGACAAAGGGTTTGCAAAGAATCGCAACTTATATAACACGGGGTGGCTATACCTTTGATACTATGATCTGTTTTGAAAAAAAACCGGACACCTTTTTGGTTAAAGGCTTGACCCTTACAAAAAATAATATTTACTTTAATAACATTCATTGTCTGTAAATCAAATGAATCCTTCAGTTACCCCCCTTTTTTGGTGTCAGACGGTGAATAGCTTAGATGTAATCAAACATGTTCCAGTATCCAGAACCTGATGCTCGCTGTAGAGTAAATTGGTATTGCCGGTTGATACCGGGCAATGCGATGGATATACCGTTGTCGTTAAGCTGTGTTAAACCTGAATACATTCTTAAGACTTATAGTAGAATCTATCGGAAGGGAATATCTCCCTTTGGCATGAATGGACTGCAAGCTGCAGCCACGATGTTATACCCAGGGTATATACATGTCGGAAACATGCTTAAAAAAGCTATTGCAGCCGGAACCGGTGGAGCCCCTCTACTCGCAGGTGCCGATGTCATGGCAAACGTGGTTTCTATACCGATGGCTAAACGCTATAGTATAGCAGACCTGAACCGCAACGGAGTGACTATACCTGCCAGGTATCTTCACGCCTGACCCTTTAACCTCTGAACCCTTTACCTTTTAAACTTATGGCTACACTACAAAAAAGTAAACTGAAACTCCTGCCGGGAGAAAACTGGAAAGAACTAAAACTGAAGAAAGGAACATCTACCAAGCGCTATGCCGTGTCTGATAAAGGACGGATTGTCAGCTTTAAAAAGGAAATTGAAGACGGGTATATATTGAAACCACGTTTAACGCAAGGTTACCCGAGTATAACCATTGGCCGTGAAGACACTCGCCAGAATTATTATATACACCGACTTGTAGCGGAATATTTCAACAAGCCGGCTAATAGCAAAAATGCTTTTGTTATTCATGTTGATCACCGCAAAGACAACAATAAGGCAACCAACCTGAAGTGGGTAAGCCACGAAGCACAGATCGAGCACGCCAAACGCGACCCGAATGTACTCCAACGACTCAATCCAGACGAAGGTCCGAAGCTTACACAAGATAAAGTGAAGCAAATAAAAGTAGCGCTATTCAAATCGAAGAAGCAGCCTACGCTGAAGGCCCTCGCCAAACGCTTTCGTGTATCGGATATGCAAATCCACCGGATCAAAATCGGGGAGAACTGGGCGCACGTAAAAGTGTAACGGCCGGTGTATATTTGCTAACGTACTAACTATTTCCAGACACACTATGCGCAATATCTTTTTTGCGGGGATACTTTTTTGCTTTATCTCCGCACCTGCCGTTTCACAACCTAAAACACTTACACCTGTTTCCAAACCTGAAGAAGCCGGCTTCGCAACGGACCGGCTATTGCGAATTGACAAAATGGTTAATGAATATGTAGCCAGCCAGTCGATACCCGGTGCCGTTGTGTTGATTGTACGCAATGGCAAGATTGCATACCATAAGGCGTATGGCTACAGCGATGCCGAGCGTAAAACAGTTTTAAAGAAAGATGACATCTTCAGAATTGCGTCACAGAGTAAAGCTGTTACCGCACTGGCAGCACTTATACTTTTTGAAGAAGGTAAGTATCTGCTGGACGATCCGGTTTCGAAATATATACCGGAATTCAAGAATCCTACTGTTCTGAAAACGTTTAACCCGAAAGATAGCAGCTATACTACGGAGCCAGCCAAAAGCGAAGTAACTATTCGCCAGCTTTTCACGCACTCATCCGGGATTGATTATGCCGCGATTGGCAGTGCCGAGTTCAGAGCTATATATGCGAAGGCCGGTGTGCCCAGTGGTATAGGAAACAACAATGCTATACTAGGTGAAAAGATGCGCATTCTCGGAAAGCTTCCGCTGAAACACAATCCGGGAGAGAAGTGGACCTATGGATTGAACAACGATCTGTTAGGATACCTGGTAGAAGTTTGGTCAGGAATGCCGTTCGATCAATTTCTGAAGAAACGTATTTTCGATCCGCTCGGCATGAAGGATACATATTTCTATTTGCCTAAAGAGAAGCATAGTCGCCTCGTTACATTATATACCGATAAAGATGGCAAGATCGTAAAACCGCAAGTAAAAGCTTACGATAATGTTGATCCAGACTATCCGAATACCGCAGGTACCTATTTCTCAGGAGGAGCTGGTCTTTCGTCTACGGTTGAAGACTATGCTAAATTTCTGCAGATGTTTCTGAACAACGGGCAGTATAACGGTGTACGGATACTGAGTCGCAAAACAATTGAGTTGATGTTGACAGATCAGCATGTTACAAACGCACATGTAGGCTTGGGATTTGGTCTTGAAACAGCAGAGAACGATTACCAGTCAATTGTATCATTAGGCTCTTTCTCGTGGGGAGGCGCTTTCAACACGCACTACTGGGCCGATCCAAAAGAGAAACTGATCGGACTCATCTTCACCAATATTTACAACAGTGCACACTGGGGCATTGGCGATAAATTCAAAACGCTCACGTACCAGAGCATAAACGATTAAGTATACTATATATCTCTCCGGCAGCAGGCCTGACGGAGGGATATACTATAGATTAGCTTTTATCTTCTCCTCTACTTCACTCTTCTCGGTAAGTCCGGTTTTAGACCATACCTTTTTACCTTTCTTATATAGCTGCAGTGTTGGCAATGCGTCTACCTTCATCTTCTTTACCAGTACCGTATTTTCGTCAACGTTAATCTTTAGCAACGTTACTTTGTCCGGATATTGAGTAACTAATTCTTCCAGCCACGGAGCCATCTTTTTGCAGGGGGCACACCACTTCGCATAAAAATCCACGAGCACAATTTTATCGGTATCTATACTCTTTCCAAAATCGGCTTCCGACATACCCGGCAAAGGTTTTTCGCTCGCTTCAATGGGTTTGTTCTGTGCTGTCCACTTCATCATCCCTCCATCCATCTCATATACTTCACGAAAGCCCTGTTCACGCATGTACGCAGCAGCCTTTGCACTTCTTCCTCCGGAGAGGCAGTATATCAATACAGGTTTCGTCTTATCCAGTGCCGCTACCTGCTTTTCAAATTCATTACTGTTAATATTGACGTTCAAGGCACCTTTCACATGATTCTTCTTAAACTCCTCAGGCGTTCGTACATCAACAACCTGGCCCTCCGGAGTTTGATTAAGCTTCATTTCAAATTCTTCCACAGAAAGTTTTTCCTTGTCCTGCGCACACGCTGCAGACAATAAGACAATCGTTGTGAGTATGGCAAAGCCGACCTTTCGTAATGCGTCCATGTTCGTGTATTTTAAGAATTCGTATGGTCTTGCAATAATACAATTCCGTTTTTGATTTAGTTCTATTGCATCATACACACCAACCCCGGCGATAGCGCTTCAAAGAAACTTCAGTAGGCAGCAAAAATAAAAAGAGTAAGAAGGCATAACCTCCTTACTCTTGCATCTCAGACAACGAGCATTACTGTTTCAAAAATCTTTTTACAGCCACGCCACGCTTACTGCGAATGATCGCTATATATATACCTGCCGGTATGGACGATACTTCAAGTGCCCCGGCTTTCAATTCACCATTCAGAATTTCTTTACCGGCTACATCTGTAATTTTTATCGGAGCTTCGCTTACACCTTTAACCCGTAACTCATGCTTAACCGGATTGGGGAAGATTTCGATTGGAGATTCGGATTCTGCTGCGAATGTTTCCGGTACAGCACTTCTTGCTCCTGCACACGTAGTACCAACGGTATAGCTATGCGGATTGGCACTGGAGTTACGTTCTGTCGTTGTATTACCTACGCGATAGGTGAAGTAAAACGTAAGCGCACTGCCATTGCTTTGTGCCTGCGAGAATGTAAAGTTACTTCCGGATTGGGTCATCGCATACCCCGCATAACCACCGCTGCCTGCTTTTACATAGATAATGGAAAGTGTACTTCCCTGGATAGGACTCAACGGTATAAATTTCCAGGTAACATTGCCGCCTGATGAAGAAACTTCGTAGCTGTAATCACCATTCGCTGCTGTGCCGGTACATACGGTGCTGCTGGTGCCTGGCGTTCCGTACACTTCCAGTTCAAATATAGAATAACCGTATACCGTGCCGCGCGCTGTACCGTTGATGCGAACGTACCGTCCACTACCACTTAAGCCAGTGTGATCGTTAACCAACGCAGTGTTATTCGTAATGGATTTTATAGATGTCCACGAAGAAGCGTTAGACGATACCTGCACCTGGTAATCTTTACCGTATGCAGCTTCCCAGGTAATTTTTACACGGTTGATGTTATAGGTTGCACCAAGATCAACATATATCCACTGCGGATCGCTGAATGCACTCGACCACCGCGTACCCGCATTACCATCTACAGCAGCTGCACCGGTTAATGTAGCGTTCTCCGAAGAAGATACAGTAACCGTTTTGTTCAAGGCAAGATTCGTTGCGGCTGCATTTACCGTAACAGAAACAGAAGAAGATGTAGTAGATGCATTACCATTATCGGTTGCCTTCGCGGTGAGCAATTTTGTACCGGCAGTTGCATTTGTCCAGGTATAGCTATAGGGTGACGATGTATCTTCACCAAGCTTCACACCATCTGCATAAAACTCTACTTTACTTACAGAGCCATTGGCATCTGCTGCTGTCGCGTTTATGGTAATGGACTGCCCTTGCGTGAAACTTGCGCCTGCTGCCGGTGATGTGATCGAGACGGTAGGCGGTGTATTGGTAACTGCACCTCCGCTATAGTATATATTGTCGATAAAGATATCTACGTTCGCTGCAGGAGGATCTGCTACTACCATAAACATTTGCTTGACAGAGTATAGATCAAGATTATAAAAAGCACTGAACGGTATAGATACTTCATGCCAGTTGCCATCGCGAACCAGACCGTATTGCTGCCCGCCATTTACAAAGTCGATCCAGCTGTCTCCAAAGGCTGTGCTGATCCCGACTTTAAATGTAGCCGTTGACGATGTCTTCATATGAAATTTAAGATGACCACCGGCAAAACTGCTCATGTTCTTGTAGTCTGTAGCGATACCCATTCCGAACCATGCACCGGCATTGGCACGATACGCCATTACCTGACTACCTTCGTATGGTGTTGCTGATATAGGGGTAAGATTGTTCCAAAGGTATAAATTGGCGTCTGCCCCGTACGTTAGCCGGTTATTCACCGGAGTATTCTCCGTATATACACCGAAGGTTCCGGATTGAGCATTGGCACTGCCGAGGTATAGTGTGCTTCCGCTATTCTGATATAAACGTATATAGTCAATTTCCATTTTGCCGGGCATTGGCGCTGTTATACCGGCAGCCGACATAACACCGGTATAGGTTCCGCCAACAGCAAGATTGAGTATAAGATAATGCGGTATATGAAATTCTTCCAATGAACCACCGGCTATATCCGATATAGCGAAGTCGAAGAACTCAATGTTATCTATGAAGACACGAATGAATTGGGAATCCCACGTGAGTTTATATACATGATAACCCGTGGTAAGATCGGAGGCACTGGTATAGTCTTCACCGAAGTCAGCCTGCGATCCCTGGTAGTCCCAATGCACGGCAGCACCTGCCCTGCGGTTGGTAACACCGGCCGCTATAGCAGCGGCTGATCCCATCTCCATCATATCAATCTCTCCATTGGCAGGCCAGTTACCGGTAGTACCCAGCATCCAATATGCCGGCCACAGACCATTGGCAAGATTAGGTACTTTGATGCGTGCTTCAAGTGTGCCATACTTGAAATGCATGCGACCTTCGGTCTTGAGACGAGCCGAAGTGAATTCGCGCGTCTGAAAATTTTCACGTTTGGCTTCAATCACCAGGTTGCCGTTTTCAATTCTCGCATTGTCCGTACGGCTGGTATAATATTGCAACTCACTATTGCCCCAGCCGCATAGACCACGTTCGCAGCCATCACCAAAATCAAAGGTCCATTTGTTACCATCGATAGAAGGTCCGTCAAAGTTATCCTCCCAGACTAACGTCTGCGCGTATAGCGTTGCCGATGCAAGGCAACCGATTAAAAGTAGCCACACCTTTCGCAGGTGTATAGTTCCGTAATTGTTGTTCATACATTTTGGGTTTACTGGTTGAACTCTTAACACAAACGTTTGTGTTAATCCAAAAATGAACAAATACGAACCGGCAAGTCAATTAACCAACTACATCAAAACTGTCTCAACAGAAGAAAATCGACTACATCAATACTACATCACTGTTTGTAAAATCGTTGAGAATAAGATGCCTGGGCTATATATAGTATTGATGTTGGAACAGAGGATGAATTAAGAAGTAAGAAGTAGATTCCCGATAATCTTCTTACTTCTTACTCCTGGCTTCTTACTTCCAATACGAGTTTGTACATACCCGACATCAGTGTCTATACTTCGGTGTCCGAATCACGCGTTGCTTGCGGATGTCGACCGTCTTGTTTTTGGGATACTTCACTGAAAAAGATACTATATACTTTACGACTTCACCGGCTGGTATATTTCGAATCCATTGTAATCGTCCGGAAGGTTTATCCAATTCGGCTCCTGATATAGTAGATGTTTCCACGATGATATCGCTCTCTTGCGAAACTGGAATCTGGTCCTGTATCTTTATATTAATCGGTGTCTTGCGATTGTTCTTTACCTGGATCTCATACACGAACGATTCATCGCGTTTTGAGCCGATCAGTTTAGTAGATGCCTTGTCTTCAATCTTTGCACGACCAATTAATATCTGGTTATCGCGCCCGAGCGAAAGTTCCAGCGTGTCGCTCATCAACCGCGTATCAATCTGCGATTCACCTATATATGTATTTCCAAAGTATACATTCGCTATACCACTGATCAGGTTTAGCTTCTCCCAGCCTGTAACTTTGGCAATCAGAAACGCACTCAGATCGACTTTCTGAATAGCGAGGTATTCAAAGGAAGCATTCAATGTCTCATCGATCAGATCAAGTTGATGGAATTGTCCATTTGCCAATACCGATTGCCGTTGGCCGATCGGAAAAGATGTACTTAATTCTTCTGCCGCTATATCTTCAAAGCCTGCAGCCCTTGCATCCGAGAACTCGTTCTGGTTTACCTGTGCCATACGGTTCTGAAGCAAACCTTCATTCGCATTCGAAGAGTAATTTAATGTCCACGCAGTCAGGTACGGTCGTGAAGCAGCAAGCGAAGGATCACTGGTTGACAAGGTTAGCTTTACATCTTTCCAATCAACCGCAGTGTTATTATATACCTGCGCTTTATACTTGAGTGTAACGGGTTTATTTATATCGGAAGGAGATCGTATGAAGCAATCCAGCCGGCTTCTGTTACCAGGTAACGAACTATAAAATTTGCAGTCTGGTCTTTATCAGAAGCAATTGTTACAGCGATGTGCTTACGCGCTGTATTTATACTTTCACGCATCGATTTATACCGCGCTTCCAATATCTTCAACCGCAGGTCGTGCACTTTGCTTTTGCGGCTAAGCTCTGTCAGTGCATTGTTGATCTTCAATGTTCGCTCTCTGAAAAAATCAGCTGCGCGTGTCAGTTCAGCCAAAGGAACTCCGTTCTGCGTTCCCCCCAACCGTTGGTTCTCCGTTAGCATTTTCTTTTCAAACTGCAAGGCATCGGTCTGGTTGTGGATCAGTTCTAATTTATCGGTGACTTCCGTGATCGAATCACGAATCGCCTCTAAACGAGCGTCATGCTCCTCTACAGCATCCTCGGTTGAAACCGAAAGTAGTGCTACATTATCTACTGATACCTGCACACTCTTGCTGTTGACGTAAGGAGAAAGCCCTTTAAAAACGATCGTAGACCTTCCCTTCTTTACGGGTATTTTTTCGGCACTGACAATCTCCGCACCATTCAGGAAAACAGTGACCTCTTGCATTTGTGCATTCACAACATGCTGTTGCGCGGGTTGAGCATATACAAATACCGGGAGGAAGATACCAGCGAAGATTCGGCTGATCAGTTTGTTCATAGGTAGTAGTAGTTTTGGAATGAAAGTTATAGAATGTTAAAATCGGAAAATTATTGCAAAAAGAAATCACTTATTACCGCGAAGAAATACATCCGGGCTATATTTACAGAATCAATATACAATCGTCCACTGCATGAAGATCAGATTTCTATTCATCACCATTCTTTCACTATGTTTCAGTTGCGGAAACAACACGTACATACCCGATGACAAATTTGTTGGCGTTTGGGAATTGAAAGGAAGAAGCATGTTTGAAGGTATGCAGATAAAGATTGAAAGAAAGGAAGACAAGTTTACCGGACGACTTATCAAGCTAAACGATAACAAATTCATTAAAATGCTTGCTGACTCGAATGATGTCTGGGTATCTGAAATAAAACGTGCTTCGAGTTATCAGTTCAGACTCACAGAAAAGAAAATTGCCCGGGACCTTTTTGCGCTATACGGATTATCTACTTCACAGGAATTCAAGGTTGAGTTTATCGATGACAACACCATCGGTCTTGGGTCTGATAGTGCCGACCCGCTGAAATCACAAGTTACCTATAAGCGTGTGCAATAAACGCTTCACGTCAATCTCCTTACCAATATAGTGCTTTGAAAAGTAGATATATACTTCTTTCGTTCCTGTTGCTCGCTATCGGCTGCTCGAAAGAGAAAACCGAGCGTGAGCTTTACGAAGAAACAACGTCCAGCTTTACCTATAAAACTTATAAGGCTGCATCTTCCACTGCGGTGGGGCCTGCAGTAACTCTTTATAACCATGAACTGCCGGACTCTATAACACCGGTAAAAGCAGAGTATGCACACTTGCTGTTAGGATACCTCTGGACGATCTCTAAAAAACCTGCTATGGCTTTTGCCGAAGCTGACCTGGCACAGGAAAGTACAGACGAAGATGTTCGTTACCTGGCACAATCACTACGCTCTATTGCTATGTACGAACAGGGATGGGACACGCTCGCACATGAAGAGTCTCAACTGGCCAAAAGTCAATTAAGGAAATCAAAATCAGACGTTCAGTATGAAGCAACTGTATTTTATATGCTCCTCGGACTTGCCAAGGCTTATTAAAAAGATTTCAACGGCTCTAAATTTTACTGGGCTGGTTTCGCGAATGAAACAGGTATACATTGGCCTTACCAGTTAACCGATGCTATAGCCGATCTGCAGGCAAACCGTTTACAACAAGGATTACAAAAACTAAAAGTGCTCTCGCAGGATAAAGCTGTACCCGAATCATTACGGACAACATTAGCTGCACAAATTGAAGCGATTGAAAAGAAAGGTGGTGATGTAGAGTCTCCGTTGTTCTGGCCAAAATTGATTTCATCACTCGTGATAGACGAATTGAAAAAATCTTCAAGCGGACAGATTACGGGTCTACTCAATATGCTGGAGGGGCTCATGAAGAAACTACCGGGGTAGAAGAATCCAGAAGCCAGGAGTAAGAAGTAAGAATGGGCCGCTGTAGTTATCTTACTTCTTACTTCTTACTTCTTACTTCTTACTTCTTACTTCTTACTTCTTACTTCTCGATTCCCAGTTTTCCCGCCCAAATTTCCGTCCAACCGCTAAACCCTTCCATGGGCTTCTGCGTGAACAGGAGATAATAAACTCCTGATCTATGTTCGGTATTATCACCCGCCTGAAGGAAACGAACCGGCTTCCTATCCTTTTAATCTTTTCGCTTACTACTATACTTTGTGTCACACTGGTCGCTTTCCGGGTACAGTATACCTCCCGGGTGACATTTGTATTTTTAGTATGGAATATATTCCTGGCACTTATCCCCTATATCATCAGTACATTGCTGGTGCTATATCATCACAAGATAAAGCGTGCGTTCTGGCTGTGGATACCGTTTGCTGTATGGCTGTGCTTCTTCCCCAATGCTCCCTATATATTGACAGATTTGTTTCACCTTCGTCCGCGGGCGGGTGTTCCGTACTGGTATGATCTGGCGCTTATACTTTTCTTTGCGTGGAATGGATTGATGCTTGGCTTTGCATCCATGATGGATATACAGGCTGTGTTTACAACCCGGTTTCATGCAGCAGTAGGTTGGATCATTTCTATTGGCAGTTTACTGCTGGCAGGCTTTGGTATATACCTGGGGCGCTACCTGCGCTGGAATAGCTGGGATGTCGTATCTGCACCAACCGAACTTCTAAACGATATTGCAGCACGAATCCTGAACCCACTGGCGCATCCACATACGTATGGCGTAACAATTCTATTCTCTACCTTTCTGTTGCTGGGGTATATATTGCTGCTCCAGTTTTCTAGAGTTTATACGAGAAGGTAATTGAATCCAATTGCACAGAGTACACGGAGGAGAACAGAGTGACACAAAGAACTCTTTGTGATATTTTTTGTGAGCTTTGCGCAATTGGATTTATACTTTACATATATAGCATAAAAAAAGTCGCCTGCTTACGCAGACGACTCGTCTCAAAAAAACCACTTAACTAAACCTCTTGCTATTCCTCACCTATCTGTATCTTCCGGTTATATCCGCTTGACAATTCGTTGTACGGCAACTGAACTATCAATTCATTTTCTTCAAAATCAGCTTTGATGGCACTGATATCAATGAAGTAGGGTATAGTCTTATTGTATACTACAACCGGCATATTAATTTTCTTGCCTGCTGATTCAATCGGAATAAGATAAAAAACCGAGAGTACATTATTGTGGATTTCCACTTGCATGGAGTCTCTGCTGATGCCTGGAACGCGAACGTGTACCTCGCGGCCCGCAGCCTGCTGACGTAATGTAACAACGGGTTCGCTAATACCTCCATGCAACGTATTCAGAACATCCACGGAAGTTAATAAATCCTGAAATTTCTTTTTCATCTGTTATATCTCCCTTCTTGGTCTTACGTGAATCAATACCTATACCAATTTGTAGCTTCAGACAAAACGACAACTGCATTAGACAATTTGGCTATATTGAACTGAAATGCTACCTGATTTTACAAACATCGATTACCTGCGGAACGGTTCACTCCTTCAGCAACAAGGCTGGAAAATTTTATCGGACACGAATGCATTACTGAAATTAAAAAGCTTCGATGCTATATTGGCAGGAACGCTGCCGCTGAATTTATACCTGCCAGGCAGTGACCTGGATATTATTTGTTATGCTGAAGATCTGACACACTTTGAGAAGTATATCACACAAGCGTTCGGTATGTATAGCGGTTATGAATGTACTGGCAAGACCATTCGCCAAACACGTTCTGTTATAGGAAGGTTCCACCACAACAATTTTTTATTTGAGATCTTCGCACAGCCTGTGCCTGTTCAAAATCAATATGCCTACAGGCACCTGCGGGTAGAATATTTTTTACTGGAACAGCATGGCGAATCATTGCGTAGTCAAGTGCTGCAATTGAAACAAGCGGGACTAAAGACAGAACCCGCATTTGCAAAAGCCCTTAACCTGGCAGGCGATCCTTACGAAGCATTACTTGCATTCGAAGAACAAATATCAGACACCTGAAAATAAAAATCCCCAGATTTTATATAATCTGGGGACTCCCATACAGACAGTATATATATGCTTACCAGACAAATGTACCTACCGAACTTGCAGCAAGGCTTGTCTCAAAACTTTTGTTATGAGACTTTACTGCAAATTGTTTGGGTACATCACTATCATTCACAACGATCAATACCTTTTTACCATCCGGAGTTATAAAGGCTACGTTATGAAGCGTATCAACAATATTCGAAGCTATACGAACAGAGCCGGGCCGAACAAATTTAGACGCGTGTGCTATAATATAGTATGAAACGTTACGACTGACAGAATCACCAATAGTCAATGCGCCCATACACATGGTACATCCGCCTTCATCGGTATGCGGGTTGAATTCTGGATCAGCCGCGAGGTTCCACTCCAACACGGTGCGACTCCAGTTCCGGGTTGCGCCAACAATCAGTTCTTTGGTATGCCAGCGCAGATCTCCGTCAAATGTACCTTTCGGAGATGTCCATTGCTCGGTGAAGTATATATTCTTATCCGGATGTGCTGCATGTACTTTTGATAATGCATTGATTTCGCCGAGGTATAAATGGAATGCAGAACCATCTATATACTTTTTAGCTTCTGCATCATTTAACACTGTTATAGGATAATCAGGATGGTCGCAGTTGTGATCGTATACTACGATCTTTGTTTTTATACCGGCCTTCTCAAATGCTGGTCCTAAATGTTTCTTCACAAACAAAGCCTGTTCTTCGGCAGTCATTAACATACTGGGTTTATTGCCGGGATGCTCGGGTTCATTCTGTAACGTCACAGCGTCAATGGTAATACCTTCTGCTGCCATAGCCTGTATATACTTTACAAAGTAGTTGGCATAAGCCTCATAGAATTCAGGTTTAAGACTTCCTCCTTTCGGACTGTTGTTAGTTTTCATCCACACCGGTGGCGACCAAGGGCTGCCCATGATCTTTATATCCCGATTGAGTTTCAAAATCTCTTTCAGAACGGGAACCAGGTTTTTCTTGTCTTCCGCGATACTGAAACTTTCAAGCGTTTTATCGGTTTTACCGGCCGGCAGATCGGCATACGAAAACACATGGTCGTCCAGATCAGATGCACCTATACTCACGCGCAGGTAACTTATGCCTATATTATTACCATCGGTAAGAAAAAGTTCTTTGAGTAGTGCTTCGCGTTGAGGGGCAGTCAGCTTTTGGTTAATGTGGTAAGCACTGCCGCCCGTTAAAGAATAGCCAAAGCCATCGATAGTTTGAAACTGCTGCGTGGTGTCCACTTCAATAACGGGGAGGCTATCCGCCACAGCGGCAAACGCCACGCCTCCTGTCTTTTTCAATAAGGCCGATTTATCACCGGTTGTAATCCACGACTCCACATCGGGTTTACCTGATGCCGTTGGTTCTGTTTTCCTGTCGCAGGCAAAAAACGCAACTGCCAGCAGCAGCATACACATCTTGAGACCGTAATTTTTCACATGTATTGGGATTAAAAAGGTTGTAGTTATAACACAAAATATAAACCGCGGAATATATCTGGCGCCATTTAAATATACCGGAGGTAAATATTCGTTATAGCTTGTAAGATTGCAGGGTTTATCAACTGACGGTGATGCACTCCGCTGCCGTGCAAAGGAGGCGGAGTACTTTACCTGACGGTGTTCTGGCCTCAACAATTTTAATCTTCACCCACAGCCTAACGACCGCTTTATGAGACAATATTGCTATACTTGTAATATCGATTATTCTATATGGAAAGCTTATCTCCTGTAATTACCACTGCTAATCTTTCTAAGACCTATGAGGTTCCGGTTTTGAAAAACATTAACCTGACGGTGAATGCCGGTGAGATCATCGGGTATATAGGTCCGAATGGAGCAGGCAAAAGTACAACGATCAAAATCCTGACCGGTATTATTCCGGATTACGATGGCGATGCGTTTGTATTGGGAATGGACATTCGCAAGGATGCGCTGGAAGTAAAAAGAAGAATCGGGTATATACCGGAAAACGCTGCGCTATACGATACACTTACACCGATCGAGTACCTTCACTTTGTAGGACAGCTCTATAAAATGGAACGCGGAGTTGTTGATAAAAAAGCAAAAGAGCTGCTGCATGTGTTTGATCTTGGTGATTATGTTGACTCACGCATGACTACCTTTTCAAAAGGTATGCGTCAAAAGGTGTTGCTGATCGCGGGGATGATTCACAATCCATCTATACTCTTCCTGGACGAACCGCTTTCCGGGCTTGATGCCAATGCTGTGATCCTGGTAAAAGAAATTCTGACACAACTGAAACGGAGCGGCAAGACTATATTTTACAGTTCGCACCTGATGGACGTTGTCGAAAAAATATCAGACCGCATCATGATCATCAACAAAGGTGAAATGATAGCCAACGGTACGTTTGAAGAACTGAACACGCAGGCCAAAGGATCGCTCGAAACTATATTTACCGAGTTAACCGGGAACAAGGAGCACAGCAGCGCTGCAGGACAGTTCATTAACATCCTTGAAAATTAGTTCGGTATATATATCGCATCACGTTCAGCCCAAACGACTATGAACACTACCCTCCTCAGGTTTCTGGATTTGTTTCGCTGGTTGTATCAGCGATTTGGTGTAGATTATGAACAACTGCGATCAATCGTTGATATAAAGCTGACGATGGACAGCAGGCGCCAGATCGTTTCCTATAACCGGAAAGCCAGTAAAGAACCGCGCAATGCTTTTGTAACAACGCTTATTGTGTATTGCCTCTTCGGGATCTTTGTAGCCCTGGCGCTATACTTTATTCCGTCCTTTATACTTTCGTTGATTGTCTTCTTCAGCTATATCATCGTGATGATTTCCATGACGCTGATTACGGATTTTTCATCGATCCTGCTGGACACCAGTGATAACACGATCATTCTTCCACGCCCGGTAAACGGACAGACATTATTTGCTGCACGACTCACACATATACTGCTATACCTGGGACAGCTCGCCATCGGGTTATCCATCTTGCCTGCTATTGTTATCGTCATCAAATATGGTCTTGTTTTATTTCTGTGCTTCCTGGTAGCCACTACGTTGTCTGTTCTTACTGCGGTGTTTCTTACCAACACGCTATACCTGATTATTATGCAATTTGCCAGCGAAGAGAAGCTGAAAAATATCATTAACTATTTCCAGATCGTCATGGCGGTGCTCATTATGGGAGGCTATCAAATTTTGCCGCGCATGATGGAGCGCATGGATATAGAGA
>CBIHOZ010000145.1:0-19082 GCA_966211525.1 uncultured Chitinophaga sp.
CTGGGTTCAGGATTTTCTAAGCAACCTGTTAAGCTTACCGAAAGAAAAAATTATCGTTAACATGACCTTCCTCGGTGGCGGGTTCGGGCGTAAAGCGTTCATGGATTATCCACATGAAGCGGCTGTTATATCAAAAGAAGTAAAAGCCCCGGTGCAGGTTGTATGGACGCGTGAAGATGATACTACACAAGGACCGTTCCGTCCAGGCATGATGTATCATTGCAAAGGATCGGTTAACGCCAATGGAAATATAGAGTCCTATATTATGCGCACGGCTGGTCAGAACATGGATCATCAATGGCCGAATGCTGATAAGAAGTCATACAACGGTTCAGCTACCGAAGGGTTCCTTGAGACTTATCTGAATTCACTGCAACACTATAGCTTCTCAGATAGTCCGCTGGATGTACCGATACCGGTAATGTGGTGGCGCTCGGTATACGCCTCTACAAATGCATTTGCAATGGAAAGCTTTATGGACGAGCTGGCTGCGAAGGCTGGTAAAGATCCGCTTGAGTTCAGAAGACCACATTTACACGATGGCCGCTATCATGAACTGATCAACAAACTGGAAGAAGTTTCCGGATGGAAAAACCGAAAGAAGGGTGAAGGCTATGGCGTTGCTATTGCTGAAAGCTTTTCCAGTATAGTAGGAGAAGTAGTGAAGGTATCAAAGAAAGCGGATGGTAAAGTAAAGATCGATAAAGTTTGGGCCGTGATGGATTGTGGCTGGTATGTTAATCCGGATATCATCAAGGCACAGATCGAAGGAAGTATAATTATGGGACTTGGTGCTGCGGTTACACATGCTACACATTTTAAAGATGGTAAAGCTGTAGAGCAGAATTTCAATACCTATAAAATGCCACGCATTACCGATACTCCTGAGATTGAAATTCACATTATGGAAAATGATGAGAAGGCAGGTGGTGTTGGTGAACCGAGCTTACCTCCTATTGCACCGGCATTGACCAATGCGATCTTCGATCTTACTTCGAAGCGCATCCGCAAGTTGCCTTTCAACCTGGAGGAAGTATAATTATATAGTATAGATAAAGCCCTCGTATAAAGAATATAAATATTTCTTTAGAAACAGAAGACAGACATAACGCATGAAGATGAAGGTAAACTATTTTATAACCGCTGCTGCTATTGCCGCCACCGGATTTTCACTCACAGCTTTTCAGCAAAAGCCAAAATTTGATTTAAAAGCAAGTATCGCGAAAGGCAAAGAAATATATACTGCACAATGTATGAACTGCCACATGGAACAAGGTGAAGGTATGGAAGGCGTGTTCCCACCCCTTGCCAAATCCGATTACCTGATGGCCGACAAGAAGCGTTCGATACAGCAAGTGATTCACGGTGTAAGCGGAGAAATAAAAGTAAATGGCGTTACCTATAATGGAGATATGCCCGGTGTTGAACTTACAGACGAAGAAGTAAGCGATGTATTGAACTACGTACGCAACTCGTGGGGTAACAAAGGTGATGCCGTTAAACCGGAAGAAGTAAAAACTGCCCGGTAAATATAGGTTGCTATGAAATGGATTCTGTTCTATTCACTCCTGCTACCGGCATGGTATAGTTTTGGACAAACCAAAGCTGACGATGAGAAAGCACTGCGCTACCTGAAGGAAGTGGAGTGGCCCAAAGCATACCGCGAGCAGGACACGGTGTTATTGGACAGAATTCTGGCGGATGAATTCAAGATGATTGGTTCCGATGGTGAATGGTCGAGCAAGAAAGAAGAGCTCGCCTATATCAAGAAGAACAAGCCATCATACAAATCATTCAAGTTCAATATCAAGAGGCTGGATATATTTGAGAATAACACGGCCATCGTTTCAGGCACGGGGGTTATTCAAAGTAAAGATGACAAAGGTGACTATGAATATATATACCAGTCATCTAATGTCTTAATAAAACGCAATGGTACCTGGAAAGCCATAGCTTCACATACCTCAGGCGATAAAGTAGTGCGCAAGTAAATGTATAGTGATGAAGGAATTTAAAACGATACTACAGGAATACACGAAGATAGATTTCACCAAGCGCAAGGCTGCCTTGGCTACTGTTGTTAAAGTGAGAGGATCATCGTATAGAAGTCCGGGAGCGCGCATGCTTATTATGGATGATGGCAAATGGGTTGGCTCCATCAGCGGTGGCTGCCTGGAAGGAGATGCCTTACGGAAAGCGCGACAAGTAATGACTGACAAACAACCTGTTACCGTAACCTACGATACACGTGAAGAGAGCAATCAAAATCTTGGAATAGGCTTAGGCTGTAATGGTGTGATTGATGTATTGATTGAACCGGTTGATCCTGCAGACAACGATAACCCTACACGCTTTTTTGAGTCGATCATCAAGATGAACGCTCCCGTTGCGTTGGCCACTATATTTGCGCACACCAACCAGGAAGAGATAGGCAAAAAGTTACTAATCACTCCCGGCTCAACCAAGCTTCATAATCTGAAAGACGAAGAACTGGAGCATCTTATTTCTGCAGATCTTGAGAAACTATTCGAATCTAAAAAATCAGAAGCAAAAGTATATTTTACACAAGGCAACGAGACAGAGGTTTTTATCGAACTGATCCAACCATCTGTATCACTGATTATTTTCGGAGGAGGTTTCGATGCGCGACCGGTGAGTCAGCTTGCCAAATCATTAGGTTGGGAAGTAACCATTACGGATGAATGCGTTGCGCATATAGCGCCTTTATTCTTCCCTACTGCGGACAACCTTTCGCTTTGTCATCGCGATTTTGTGGATCGTGATTTTCACATCACACCCTATACAGCATGTGTCTTGATGTCTCATAACTACGAGTACGATCGTGATGTATTGAAAAAACTCTTAGGGAAAGACACTCCATATATAGGTATACTTGGTCCGCGTAAACGCTTTGATAAAATGCTTGCCGAGTTCTCGAAAGAAGGCATGGAACTTTCGTCAAAAGATATGCACCGTATCCATTCACCGATAGGGTTGGATATAGGGGCGGAAGCTCCGGATGAAATTGCTGTTTCGATAATAGCCGAGATACAGAGTAAGTTTGCCAATCGTTCGGGAGGATTCTTGAAATATAGAACCGGTCCGATTCACCAGCGTGACTCGGCCAGCGACCAGGTATTCAAGCAAGTATACCTGCACGAGTTGGAAGAACGTGCCGCACAAAGTTCGTGATTCATCACACCACTTATATGAACAAAATCATTCTTCTGTTTATTATACTGGGTATATCTGTTACGGGTTATTCGCAGAATTCACAGAAGCAAATTAATGATCAGGTCTGGAAACCTTTTATAACTTCCTTTAACAATTACGATACGAAAGGTTTTATGGCAGTGCATTCGCACGATCTTGTGCGCGCACCCCGTGACTCAAAGACTGTATTAAGTTTTGAGCAGTATAAAAAACAATACGAAGAAGGCGACAAGCGCTCTGTTCAGCAAAAGACAAAACGCATTATTGAACTTCGCTTCCTCGAGAGAATATCCAATGATAGCCAGGCTTTCGAGGTTGGTATATATAAAACTACTGTTATCAACGCGCAAGGTGAAAGCAGAAGCTTCTATGGTAAATTCCATGTCGTGCTTCGTAAAGAAAGCGGCACCTGGAAAATCCTGGTTGACTCTGACTCTTCGGAGGGCGGTACTGTCGGTGAAAAAGATTTCGAAGCAGCCCAACCTCTTGAGTAATCGAAATGGACATTGGTATTATCATTCTGGCTGCAGGCGCTTCATCACGTATGGGACAATCCAAGCAGTTGCTTCCTATACAAGGCACAACACTACTCAAACGAATCGTAACTACAGCGCAGGCGTTGAAGCCTAGCCACACCGTTGTAGTACTGGGTGCCAATGAAAAACAACATGCAGCCATTCTAAAAAATACAAACGTTCAATCTATAGTTAACCCTGCGTGGCAAAGTGGAATGGGCAGCTCGCTGAAAACCGGGCTACAACATTTACTTTCAATATCGCGCACTACAGATGCTATTATTATACTGGTGTGTGACCAGCCTGCTGTAACAACGGCATACCTGGAGAGTATTGTCGGACAGTATAAGACTAGTGGGAAAGCAATTATAGCATCGTTCTACTCCGGCTCTCCGGGAGTACCCGCGTTGTTTGATAAGACTATATTTCCTGAGCTACTCAATATGGATGATGCCCACGGAGCGAAGAAGATCATTCAAAAACATGAAGCACTAACCGAATTGATTCCGTTCCCTGAAGGCTCCATTGATTTAGACACTCCGGAAGACTATCACAATTTCGTTGGCAGCATCGAATAGGTATTCTTTCCAAAGTATATAGGTATAAAATAAAAGAAGCTACCTCTTTCGAAGTAGCTTCCTTTAAGCTTTAAGTATTCTTTAACTATACTTTGATCTCAACGTCAACACCGCTAGGGAGTTCGAGCTTCATCAAAGCATCTACAGTCTTAGCGCTGTTAGAGTAGATATCAACAAGGCGCTTGTATGTGCAAAGTTGAAACTGCTCACGAGACTTTTTGTTTACGTGTGGAGAACGGAGTACAGTAAATTTCTCTTTCTCGGTTGGTAATGGTATAGGACCGCTTACTACTGCACCGGTTGCCTTTACTGCTCTTACGATTTTCTCAGATGATTTGTCAACCAAGTTGTGATCGTAAGACTTGAGTTTTATTCTTATTTTCTGATTCATGATCTAAACGCCTTTTAGATGTTTATTACTTAGCGGCAAGAGCGCCTTTTACTTCTTCAACTACTTTATCGGCAAGGTTCTTAGGAACCGGTGCATAGTGTGAGAACGTCAGGGATGCAGAAGCACGACCTGAAGTAAGTGTTCTCAAATCAGTGATATAACCGAAGAGTTCTTTCAGCGGAACATCTGCTCTGATCAATTGAGCACCTGCACGAGTGTCCATACCTTTCATAACACCGCGTCTTCTGTTAAGGTCACCTGTTACAGAACCTGTATACTCATCCGGGCTCGTTACTTCCACAGACATGATTGGTTCAAGTAATTGAGGAGCACACTTCGCAGCGGCTTCTTTGAAGCCAAGACGAGCAGCTAATTCAAACGACAGAGCGTCAGAGTCCACATCGTGGTAAGAACCGTGGAACAGACGAACTCTCATTGAGTCAATCGGATATCCAGCCAAAGGTCCGTTAGACATAGCGCTTTCGAAACCTTTCTGTACAGGTTGGATGAATTCGCGAGGAATAACACCACCTACGATATCGTTCACAAACTCCAGTCCTTCTTTGTCGCCTTCTTTCAGTTCGCGAGGTCCGATCTCAAATACGATATCGGCAAATTTACCGCGACCACCAGTCTGTTTCTTGTAAACTTCTTTATGTTCAACAGTTTTCGTGAGAGCTTCTTTGTAAGCAACCTGAGGAGCACCCTGGTTGATTTCAACTTTGAACTCACGCTTCAGGCGATCGATGATAATTTCAAGGTGAAGTTCACCCATACCACGCAGGATCGTCTGACCTGTTTCCTGATCTGTGTTAACGCGAAGTGTTGGATCTTCTTCAACCAGTTTCGCGATTGCCATACCAAGTTTATCAACGTCAGCCTGTTTCTTAGGCTCAATTGCATAACCGATAACTGGCTCAGGGAACACCATTGATTCGAGAACAACTTTACGTTTCTCATCACAAAGTGTATCGCCAGTTTTAATGTCCTTGAAACCTACTACCGCACCGATGTCACCAGCAACCAGTCTTTCGATCTGATTTTGCTTGTTAGCGTGCATCTGGAATACGCGAGAGATACGTTCTTTTGCTTCAGAGCGCGTATTGTATACATACGAACCAGATTCAAGAATACCTGAATAAGCACGTACGAAACACAGACGACCTACGAATGGGTCAGTAGCGATCTTAAATGCAAGCGCTGCGAAAGGTTCTTTCTCATCCGGTCTGATAACAACTTCTTCATCGTTATCCGGATTAGTACCTACAATGTTGTCTTTATCAAGCGGTGAAGGAAGAAGTTCCATCACATAGTCCAGCATGGTTTGAACACCTTTGTTTTTGAAAGATGATCCACAAACCATCGGAACAACCTTCATAGCTATAGTAGCCTTGCGAAGCGCTGTTAATATTTCTGCTTCAGAGATCGAGTTAGGATCTTCGAAGAATTTCTCCATCAATGATTCGTCAAATTCAGCAACAGCTTCAAGAAGCTTCTCTCTGTATTCGAGTACTTCATCTTTCATATCATCCGGAATCGGTACAACTTCGTATGTCATACCTTTATCGTGCTCATTCCAAATGATACCACGGTTGTTTACAAGATCAACAACACCACGGAAGTTATCTTCAGAACCGATAGGTAATTGAAGAGCAACAGCATGGCTACCGAGTTTTTCTTTTACCTGCTTGCAAACTCCGAGGAAGTCTGAACCAGCACGGTCCATTTTATTAACGAAACCGATACGAGCTACTTTGTAGTTATCAGCCAGGCGCCAGTTAGTTTCTGATTGAGGCTCAACACCATCAACAGCACTAAACAAAAACACCAGACCATCTAATACACGCAAAGAACGGTTTACCTCAACGGTAAAGTCAACGTGACCAGGCGTATCGATGATGTTTACGTTATACTTGTTACTTCTATAATTCCAGAAAACGGTAGTAGCAGCAGAAGTAATGGTAATACCTCTTTCCTGCTCCTGTGCCATCCAGTCCATGGTAGCAGCACCTTCGTGTACTTCACCGATCTTGTGGTTAACACCGGCATAGTACAGAATACGCTCTGTAGTTGTTGTTTTACCAGCATCGATGTGAGCAGCGATACCAATGTTTCTGGTGTATTTTAAATCTCTAGACATTACCTGGTTCCTCTAAATTAGAATCTGAAATGTGAAAATGCCTTGTTAGCTTCTGCCATACGATGTGTATCATCTTTCTTTTTGATAGCAGCACCTTCGCCTTTTGAAGCAGCGATGATTTCAGCAGCAAGCTTATCCATCATGGTTTTTTCACCACGAAGTCTTGAGTAGTCAATCAACCATTTGATGCTAAGGTTTATTTTACGCTCCGGACGAATTTCAACCGGAACCTGGAAAGTAGCACCACCTACACGTCTACTTTTCACTTCTACAGAAGGCATCAGGTTGTTCATAGCGCGCTTCCATACTTCCAGACCGCTCTCATTAGTCTTCTTTTCAACCAATGCAACTGCGTCATAGAAAATACCATAGGCAACGCTTTTCTTGCCCTGTTCCATCAGGTAGTTCACGAACTTGGTTACAAGTGTATCGTTGAACTTCGGATCAGGAAGAAGATATCTCTTTTTAGGTTTTGTCTTTCTCATGGCTCTATCCTGTTATTTTTTACCTTTTGCCGGTGCACCTTTACCTGCAGGGGCTGCTGCACCTGGCTTAGGACGTTTAGCACCATATTTAGAACGGCTTTGTTTACGACCATTCACACCTGCAGTATCCAATGCACCACGGATGATGTGGTAACGAACACCGGGAAGATCTTTTACACGACCACCACGAATCAGCACAATAGAGTGCTCTTGCAGGTTGTGGCCTTCACCCATGATGTATGCGTTCACCTCTTTGCCGCTTACTAAGCGAACACGAGCTACTTTACGCATGGCAGAGTTAGGCTTTTTAGGAGTTGTTGTGTACACACGTGTACATACTCCGCGCTTCTGTGGGCAAGAATCAAGGGCCGGAGATTTTGATTTAAACTCCAGTTTCTTACGCCCTTTTCTTACAAGTTGTTGAATGGTAGGCATTTATATTTCTTTTTATAAACCTTTCAAAAATTAGGACTGCAAAGGTATTTAAAGTAATACAGCTTGCAAAGTCATGTTAGATTATTTTTAGCAGAATAAGCATTAATAAACAGTTAAATGCGGCTTTCAGCACGATTTTAAAGAATTACCGGCCCCTGTTTCTTTTAAAATACTAGGCTTCTCCCACTGTTCCCCCAAAATTCATGGGAAACTTCGGCATATCTTCCGTTCTTTTTATGGGACCGAAGCTAGCCTCGTACTTATCTATATTATCCTTCAAAGCCAATAAAAAGCGTTTGGCATGTTCCGGAGTAATAACGATTCGGGATTTCACTTTTGCCTTGGGCACACCGGGCATCAGGCGTATAAAATCAATTACAAACTCACTGTTCGAGTGAGCTATCATCGCCAGGTTCGAATAAATACCTTCAGCAATCTCTTCTGAAAGCTCAATGTTGATCTGGTTCTGATTAGGTGCTTGTTTATTTTTTTCGTCTGCCATATTCTTCCTTGATTTCTAACGATTTGCCCTTAAATCTTCAGGCCATCCTTATACCCTATAAGCAAAATGCGGATGGCCACAAGGCACATCCGCAGATTGTTTTATTTTATGGTAATGTTAATCCTGAAGTTCTTTCTCGCGATCGCGAGTTCTCTCCGGAGCGTTTACCAATGTGTTATACTCGTTTTTGTGCGTCACAATCAGATCGCTAAATCTGCGTTGACCTGTACCTGCAGGTATCAAGTGACCAACAATTACGTTTTCTTTCAAACCATTCAACCAGTCAGTTTTACCGCGGATCGCAGCTTCGCTGAGTACCTTGGTAGTTTCCTGGAAGGACGCGGCAGACAACCAGCTTTCAGTTTTCAACGATGCCTGGGTAATACCCTGAAGCGTTGGTCTTGACACCGCAGCGAGTGCATCTCGAACTTCAACCAGTTTCTGATCTTTTCTGCGCAGGATTGAGTTCTCGTCTCTCAGTTCACGTGCTGTGATGATCTGACCAGGTTTTAATGTCTGTGAGTCACCAGCCTCTACCACAACCTTCTTGTCAAGGATCTGGTCATTATCTTCTCTGAACTGAAGTTTATCTACATACTCACCCGGCAGGAAGCTTGTATCTCCCGGATCGATGATTTCAACCTTCTGCATCATCTGGCTTACGATAGCCTCGATGTGTTTATCGTTGATCTTCACACCTTGCAGACGGTACACTTCCTGAATCTCGTTCACAAGATATTCCTGCACAGCAGTAGGACCTTTGATCGAAAGAATATCAGAAGGAGTAATAGAACCATCTGACAATGGCTGACCTGCTTTCACAAAGTCGTTATCCTGAACGAGGATGTGTTTAGACAGCGGCACTAAGTAACGCTTCTGTACACCATCGCGTGATTCGATGAAGATCTCACGGTTACCACGCTTGATACCTCCGTAAGTAACAACACCATCGATCTCACTTACAACCGCAGGGTTGGAAGGGTTACGAGCTTCGAACAATTCTGTTACGCGAGGCAGACCACCCGTAATATCGCGTGACTTACCCATTGTACGTGGAATCTTCGCGAGCACCTGACCGGCTTTGATTTTCTCACCTTCATCTACTGCCAAGTGAGCACCTACCGGGATATTATATCCTTTTGTATCAGTTTTACCTTTTACTACGATAGCAGGGTTCTTAGTCTTATCGCGAGTTTCAGTGATTACTTTCTCACGGTGACCAGTCTGCTCATCGGATTCTTCCTTATACGTAACACCTTCGATGATCGCTTCATATTCGATCGTTCCATCGAACTCAGACAAGATCACAGCGTTGTAAGGATCCCAGAAGCAAAGCTCCTCGCCTTTCTCAACTTTCTGTCCGTCTTTTACTTTCAGGAACGCACCGTAAGGAACGTGGTTAGTGATCAACACTCTGGTCTTCTCATTATCCATGATCCTGATCTCACCGGTACGACCCATTACTACCTGGATCGGGTTGTTATCATTATCAGTCGTATCAATTGTACGAATACCTTCGAATTCAAGAACACCACTGAACTTCGCCTTGATGTTTGCTTCTACTGCAATGTTAGATGCAGTACCACCCACGTGGAAGGTACGAAGTGTAAGCTGTGTACCAGGTTCACCGATCGACTGTGCTGCAATTACACCTACCGCTTCACCTGCCTGTACCATTTTACCGGTAGCCAGGTTACGGCCGTAGCATTTAGCACAACCTCCTACTTTCGACTCGCAAGTAAGAAGAGAACGAATCTCTACTTCTTCAATCGCTGTATCTTCAATCAGCTTAGCAAGCTCATCTGTAATCTCAGAGTTTGCAGGGCAGATCAATTCATCTGTCATCGGATCATATATATCATGCACCGTTACACGGCCCAGGATACGTTCTGACAGTGGTTCAACTATATCTTCATTGTCTTTCAGTGCTGTTACTTTCAGACCGCGTAATGTTCCGCAGTCATCTTCACTGATCACAAGATCCTGCGCAACGTCTACAAGCCTACGCGTTAAGTAACCAGCATCCGCTGTTTTCAACGCTGTATCGGCAAGACCTTTACGCGCACCGTGTGTAGAGATAAAGTACTCCAACACGTCAAGACCTTCTTTAAAGTTAGAAAGGATCGGGTTCTCGATGATCGAACCAACAGAACCTGCGAGGTTCTTCTGAGGTTTCGCCATCAGACCACGCATACCACCTAACTGACGGATCTGCTCTCTTGAACCACGAGCACCGGAGTGCATCATCATGTAGATCGAGTTGAAACCTTGCTGATCTTCTTCCAACTGCTTCATCAGCGTGTTGGTAAGCATCGTGTTGGTACGAGTCCAGATATCAATTACCTGGTTGTAGCGCTCGTTATCCGTAATAAGACCCATCATGTAGTTGTTCCATACGGCATCAACTTCTTCCTGGGCACCGGCCACAAGCTTCTCTTTTTCAGCTGGAACCTTTACATCATTCAAGCCCATTGACAATCCACCTTTATAGGCCATCTGGAATCCAAGTTCTTTGATATCATCAAGGAACTTAGCTGTCTTAGACTGACCTGCAATTTTGTAGATGTCAGAGATAATAGTTTGCAGTTTCTTCTTTGTAAGAAGCTCGTCTACAAAACCTACTTCTTCAGGAACGAATTGGTTGAAGATTACACGACCTGCAACAGTGTCGATCATCTTCATTGATAATTCGCCCGTCTTTCTATCCATCACACTAGCACGAACTTTAATGTTAGCGTGCTTAGAAAGTCTTCCTTCGTTGAAAGCTACGATTACTTCTTCTGCAGAGTAATAGCGCTTGCCTTCACCTTTGATAGGATGCTCAGGTGTTCCTTTTCTTCCTTTTGTAAGGTAGTACAGACCCAACACCATGTCTTGTGAAGGTACTGTAATCGGAGCACCGTTAGCAGGGTTAAGAATGTTGTGTGAAGACAACATTAATAACGAAGCTTCCAATATAGCCTCCTGTCCGAGCGGAACGTGAACCGCCATCTGGTCACCGTCAAAGTCAGCGTTAAACGCAGTACATACGAGCGGGTGAAGCTGGATCGCTTTTCCTTCGATCAGTTTAGGCTGGAATGCCTGGATACCAAGTCTGTGAAGTGTTGGAGCGCGGTTCAAAAGAACAGGGTGTCCTTTCAATACGTTTTCCAAAATATCCCAGATCACCGGATCTTTTCTGTCAACAATTTTCTTTGCTGACTTCACTGTTTTCACAATACCTCTTTCGATCAGCTTGCGAATAATAAATGGCTTGAACAATTCAGCTGCCATATCTTTTGGCAGACCGCACTCATGGAGTTTAAGTTCAGGACCAACCACAATTACCGAACGACCAGAATAGTCAACACGCTTACCAAGCAAGTTCTGACGAAAACGTCCTTGCTTACCTTTCAGCATGTCACTCAAAGATTTCAACGCGCGGTTTCCATCGGAACGAACAGCGTTTACTTTTCTTGAGTTATCGAACAATGAGTCAACAGCTTCCTGGAGCATACGCTTCTCGTTACGGAGAATTACTTCAGGTGCTTTAATATCAATCAATCTCTTCAGACGGTTGTTACGAATGATAACACGTCTGTAAAGATCATTCAAATCTGATGTAGCGAAACGGCCACCATCCAGTGGCACAAGTGGACGCAATTCCGGAGGAATAACCGGAACCATCTTGATCACCATCCACTCAGGCTTATTCTCGATACGAGTTTTAGCATCGCGGAAAGCTTCAACCACTTTCAAACGCTTCAATGCTTCAGCCTTACGTTGTTGTGATGTATCTGTTGCAGCCTGGTGTCTTAATTCATAAGAAAGCGTATCAAGTTGTGTTCTTGACAACAACATCTCAAGAGCTTCAGCCCCCATCTTCGCGATGAACTTCTTCGGATCGTTGTCATCCAACAATTGATTTTCGCGTGGAAGTTTATCAATGATATCCAGGTACTCTTCTTCAGTCAGGAAGTCAAGACGATTTACACCATCTTCTTCTTTTGTACCTGGCTGAATTACTACATAGCGTTCATAGTAAATGATCTGGTCAAGCTTCTTAGTAGGAAGACCAAGGAGATAACCAATTTTGTTAGGGAGTGAACGGAAATACCAGATGTGTGCTACCGGTACAACCAGTTCTATGTGGCCCATGCGCTCGCGTCTAACTTTCTTCTCGGTAACTTCTACACCGCAGCGATCGCAGATGATGCCTTTGTAACGAATACGTTTATATTTTCCGCAATGACATTCCCAATCTTTTACAGGACCAAAAATCCGCTCGCAGAACAAACCACCCATCTCAGGCTTATAAGTTCTGTAGTTAATGGTTTCCGGTTGTGTAACTTCACCATGTGAACTTTCCAGGATTGATTCCGGAGAAGCCAAGCTAATGGTGATCTTGGAGAAGTCGTTGTTGATCTTTTTATTTTTTCTGAAAGACATATTCTAAGTTTTCAGTTAATAACTACTTAAAGTGCACAAGTCGTGTTGTCTGGAAGTTACGAAGCATTGCTCAAACTTCCAGACAGACGGACTTTATTAATCCATGGTGATCTCCAGTGCCAAGCCTCTGAGTTCGTGTACAAGTACGTTGAACGACTCTGGTATATTTGGCTTGCGCATGTTTTCGCCCTTCACAATCGCTTCGTAAGCTTTCGCACGACCGATCACATCATCAGACTTGATGGTAAGGATTTCCTGCAGGATGTTCGAAGCACCGAATGCCTCGATAGCCCACACTTCCATCTCTCCGAAACGCTGACCACCGAATTGAGCTTTACCTCCGAGTGGCTGTTGCGTGATGAGTGAGTAAGGTCCGATAGAACGTGCGTGCATCTTATCATCAACCAAATGGCCGAGTTTCAGCATATACGCTACACCAACCGTAACTGGCTGATCGAATTTCTCTCCAGTCAAACCATCATACAAATATGTTCTTCCGTAAGGAGGCAAACCTGCTTCTTTCAATTCACCCTGAACTTCGTCTAATGAAGCACCATCAAAGATTGGTGTTGCATACTTGCGTCCCAGTTTCAAACCGGCCCACGCGAGTACAGTTTCGTAGATCTGTCCCAGGTTCATACGCGATGGTACACCAAGCGGGTTCAAGCAGATATCTACAGGAGTTCCATCTTCCAGGAATGGCATATCTTCTTCACGAACAATACGTGCCACAACACCTTTGTTACCGTGGCGACCCGCCATCTTATCTCCTACTTTCAGTTTACGCTTCTTCGCGATGTAAACTTTAGCAAGCTGTACTATACCCGTAGGAAGCTCATCACCAACTTCAAGTGTAAAGCGTTCGCGTTTAAATTCACCAGCGTATGTGTTACGCTTGATGATATAGTTTTTAACCATCTGGCCGATGAGCTCATTGGTGTGCTCTTCGGTTGTCCAGTTCTCCAGACTTACATCAGAGATCAGGTTAACTTCTTCCGGAACGTTATAGTTACTTTCATCACGGTAGATGTTCTTGTCAGGGAACAGGTTGTTCTCAATCACTTTCGCAGAGAACTTAACACCTTTGCTCACTAACTCATCACCGAATTTGTGTTTCACACCATTGCTGGTTTTTCCATTCAGCAACTGTGTAAGCTTCTTAATCATCTCTTCACGAAGATCACCAAGTTGCTTGCTATACTTGTTCTTCAGTGCATCGAGCTCCTTCTTAGACTTCGTGCGAACATCTTTATCGCGTTTCGGTCTTGAGAAGAGTTTCGTATCGATTACAACACCTTTCAGTGATGGAGGTGCCTTCATAGAAGCATCTTTCACATCGCCGGCCTTATCACCGAAAATTGCACGAAGAAGTTTTTCTTCTGGCGTAGGATCTGTTTCTCCTTTCGGAGTGATCTTACCGATCAGAATATCACCTTCACGTACTTCTGCTCCAACACGGATGATTCCATTTTCATCCAGGTGTTTTACAGCTTCTTCGCTTACGTTCGGGATTTCAGAAGTAAGTTCTTCTTCACCACGCTTCGTGTCGCGAACTTCAAGTTCAAATTCTTCGATGTGTATAGAAGTGTATACATCGTTTTGAACAACACGTTCAGAGATAACAATCGCATCCTCGAAGTTATATCCCTGCCATGGCATGTATGCTACGAGCAGGTTACGTCCAAGGGCAAGCTCACCGTTTTGTGTTGCGTATCCCTGGCAAAGAGGTTGTCCTTTTACTACAGCCTGTCCTTTGCGAACAAGCGGGGTCAGGTTGATACAAGTATCCTGGTTCGTTCTTCTGAACTTGATCAGGTTATACGTTCTGAATTCATCATCAAAGCTCACGAGTCTCTGTTCGTCAGATATCTCGTATTTGATAACGATCTTCTTCGCATCAACAAAATCAACAACGCCGTCACCTTCTGCAAGAATGAGTGCGCGTGAATCTAATGCCACACGACCTTCGAGACCAGTACCTACGATCGGAGCTTCCGGTCTCATCAATGGCACAGCTTGACGCTGCATGTTTGATCCCATCAATGCACGGTTCGCATCATCGTGCTCAAGGAAAGGAATCATGGACGCCGCTACCGAAACGATCTGGTTCGGAGCAATATCCATATACTTCAGATCCTTTGGTTCGATTACCGGGAAGTCCCCTTCAAAACGAGCTTTGATCTTTTCATCTATAAACTCGCCTGTTGCCTTTATAGGCACTTTAGCTTGCGCGATATAGTTAGTATCTTCTTCTTCTGCAGTAAGGAATACAACCGGATCTTTCACTTTCACTTTACCATTTTCAACTTTACGGTAAGGTGTTTCGATGAAGCCCATCTTGTTCACTTTTGCGTGAACGCAGAGAGACGAAATCAATCCGATGTTTGGACCTTCAGGAGTTTCAATTGTACAGAGACGTCCGTAGTGCGTATAGTGTACGTCACGAACCTCGAAACCTGCACGTTCACGTGAAAGACCACCGGGACCGAGTGCCGACATTCTACGCTTGTGCGTAATTTCTGCAAGCGGGTTGGTTTGATCCATGAACTGTGACAACTGGTTCGTTCCGAAGAACGAGTTGATCACTGAAGACAATGTGCGCGCGTTGATCAAGTCAACGGGTTTGAAATCTTCATTGTCGCGAACGTTCATTCTTTCTTTGATGGTTCTTGCCATACGCGCAAGACCTACACCAAACTGAGAGTAAAGCTGCTCGCCAACTGTTCTAACACGCCTGTTGCTCAAGTGATCGATATCATCCACAACGGCTTTTGAGTTGATCAAACCGATGAGGTATTTCACAATCAGGATGATATCTTCTTTCGTCAATACACGCTGATCAGAGCTGATATCGAGACCTAATTTTTTGTTGATTCTGTAACGACCAACTTCACCTAAATCATAACGCTTCTCAGAGAAGAACAAGCTGTTGATGATATCACGCGCTGTCTGCTCATCCGGAGCTTCTGTATTTCTTAACTGACGATAGATATACTCAACCGCCTCTTTTTCAGAGTTGGAAGTATCTTTTGCCAGTGTATTAAAGATGATGTTATAGTCTGCTATATTAATATCATCGCGGTGCAGGATGATTGATTTCACGCCTGACTCAACAATGATGTCTACATCTTCTGCTGCAATAGTATGATCGCGCTCAAGGAGAACTTCGTTACGATCGATCGATACAACTTCACCAGTATCTTCATCCACGAAATCTTCTGTCCAGGTTTTCAATACCCGGGCAGCAAGTTTACGACCTACTATTTTCTTGAGAGTATTTTTGTTAGCCTCAACTTCTTCAGACAAACCGAAGAGATCGAGTATATCTTTATCTGAACCATAACCAATCGCACGAAGCAAAGTGGTTACAGGGAATTTCTTCTTACGATCGATATACGCATACATAACTGCGTTAACATCGGTAGCGAATTCAATCCATGATCCTTTGAATGGAATGATACGCGCAGAGTATAATTTCGTTCCGTTCGTGTGCTTGCTCATAGCAAAGAATACACCGGGTGAACGGTGCAACTGTGATACGATAACACGCTCGGCACCATTGATCACGAAGGATCCTTTTTCGGTCATATACGGGATATTTCCGAGGAATACTTCCTGCTCAATAGTTTCAAAATCTTCATTGTCCTCATCGTTGCAAGTAAGGCGAAGCTTAGCCTTCAACGGTACGGAAAAAGTCAATCCACGGTCGATGCACTCATCTACTGAGTACTTCGGCGGATCGATTGTATAGTCTACAAACTCCAATACGAAGTTTTCGCGTGAATCACTTATCGGGAAGTTTTCAGCAAAAACCTTATACAAGCCTTCATTTTGTCTTTTTTCGGCCGGAGTTTCAATCTGTAAGAAATCTTTGAAAGACTGGAGTTGAAGGTCCAGAAAATCTGGGTATTCGAGGATCTTCTCAATTCCTGAGAAGTCGATTCTACCGTTAATAGTCTTCTTTGCCAAGGTATTTAACGTTTAAGTTCTAGTCCTGGACGGCGAACAATAAGGAAATACAAGTTTGAGTACAAATAGGAATAGACCCTGTCCCTCCCGATCAATGATCAGGACAGACACAGGGTCTAACCGAAGCTGTCAGACGGTACTCTTCGTCTGCAAGAAGATTACTTCAACTCAACTTCGGCACCAGCCTCAACAAGTTGCTTCTTCAGGTTCTCAGCTTCGTCTTTTGGTAAGCCTTCTTTGATAGTTTTAGGTGCACCGTCTACTACATCTTTAGCTTCTTTCAAGCCAAGACCAGTAAGATCTTTCACCAGTTTCACGATCTGAAGCTTGTTTGCTCCAGGAGCTTTCAATACTACATCAAAGTTAGTTTTTTCGGCAGCAGCAGCGCCAGCACCACCAGTAGCAGCAGGACCAGCTACAACAGCAGCGGCAGCAGGCTCAATGCCATAGGTTTCTTTCAGGTAAGAAGCCAATTCGTTAACTTCTTTAACAGTGAGTTCAACAAGTTGATCTCCAAGTGCTTTAATATCAGCCATTTTCGTAAAATTTAATTAAGTCTTGTGTTAGTAAAAATTATTTTGATCCACGTTCTTCCAGTGCCTTCACCAAACCAGCCACTGTGTTCTTTCCACTCTGAAGAGCAGAGATAACATTTTTGGCAGGAGACTGAAGCAACGCAATAACGTCACCGATGAGCTCATTCTTAGATTTAAGCTCGCTCAGTGTAGTAAGGTTTTCATCACCTATAAATAGGTCTGAATTGATGGAAGCCGCTTTCAATACAGGCTTGCCTTCCAGTTTCAAACGAAACTCTTTTATCACTTTTGCTGGCAGGTTGCCTGATTCTTTAGAGAATAAAACTCCCGAAAAACCGTGCAACGTTTTAAACAAAGGTGAGAAATCTGTACCCTCTTGTTTCTCCAATGCTTTACGAATCAAAGTGTTTTTATACACTTTATATTCGATGCCATTCTTGAAACACAATCTTCTGAAATTATTGATCTGTGCTACAGTGAAACCACCTGCATCAGTAATATAGAAGTGGGCATGGTTGGCAAACTTCTCTGAAAGCTCTTCGATAATCTGTGCTTTTTCTTCTCTGGTCATGTCTTTAAATCTTAAATGCCAGCAATCGAATTTTTGTCAACTGCTATCCCCGGGCTCATCGTTGTAGAAATAGTGATACTCTTAAAGTATTCACCCTTTGCAGAAGCCGGTTTCAGCTTAGCAACAACATTGATCATTTCGATAGCATTGTCCCGGATTTTATCAGCCGAGAAGGAAGCTCTACCAATGCCTACGTGTATGATACCTTGTTTATCAATTTTGAAGTCGATTTTACCCGCTTTTACTTCTTTCACGGCTTTACCAACTTCGAGCGTAACAGTTCCTGATTTAGGGTTTGGCATAAGGCCTCTTGGTCCTAATACTTTACCAAGTTTACCAACCTTCGCCATTACTGTAGGCGTACAGATGATCACATCGATATCTGTCCAGCCTCCTTCAATTTTCTGGATATAGTCATCCAGACCTACGTGATCGGCACCAGAATCTTTCGCTTCCTGAACTTTATCAGGTGTGCAAAGCACTAATACACGAACCGTTTTACCAATACCATGTGGCAATGCTACTACGCCACGCACCATTTGATCTGATTTCTTTGGATCAACTCCCAAGCGGATATCAAGATCAACAGATGCATCAAACTTTGTAAAGGTAATGTCCTTTAAAACTTTTGCTGCATCTTCCAGGGAATACTCCTTCTCCGGGTTGTATTTCGCAAGGACTGCTTTTCTGTTTTTAGAAATTTTCGCCATCGCTCTGATTATTTATCCCAAGGGGGAGTTCCTGATATTGTTATACCTAAGCTTCTTGCAGTACCTGCCACCATTTTCATGGCTGACTCAACTTTGAATGCGTTGAGATCCGGCATTTTTGTTTCTGCAATTGTCTTCACTTGATCCCAAGTGATTGAACCAACCTTTGTACGGTTGGGTTCTGCTGAACCTTTCTGCTTTTTAGCAGCATCTAAAATCAGGATTGCAGCTGGAGGAGTTTTGATTACAAAATCAAACGACTTGTCGTTGTATATGCTAATCAAAACTGGCAGTACCTGACCGGGTTTATCCTGCGTACGTGCATTGAATTGCTTACAAAAGTCCATGATGTTAAGACCTTTGGAACCCAACGCAGGACCGATCGGAGGTGCCGGGTTTGCCGCTCCACCTTTTACCTGTAATTTCAGATAACCTATTATTTCCTTTGCCATGTTATCTTTATTCTAACTTTTCTACCTGCATATAACTCAATTCAACCGGAGTATTCCGGCCGAAAATTTTCACCATTACATTGAGTTTCTTTTTGTCTTCAAAAATTTCCTCAACGCTTCCGGTAAATCCGCTGAATGGACCATCCATTACTTTCAC
>CBIHOZ010000146.1:0-18899 GCA_966211525.1 uncultured Chitinophaga sp.
TCAGCTCAACTCATTCGGTTCCGAAGTAACGCGTGTGGCGCGTGAAGTAGGTTCCGAAGGACAGCTCGGAGGTCAGGCCGATGTACCGGGTGTTGGTGGTACATGGAAAGACTTGACAGACTCTGTAAACAAGATGGCGGATAACCTGACGAACCAGGTACGAAATATAGCAGAGGTAACAACTGCGGTGGCGAAGGGAGACTTGTCCAAGAAAATTACCGTGGACGTGAAAGGTGAAATGTTGGAGTTGAAGAACACGATCAACACGATGGTGGATCAGCTCAACTCTTTCGCATCGGAAGTAACGCGTGTAGCGAGTGAAGTGGGTTCCGAAGGTAAACTTGGCGGACAGGCAACGGTGAAAGGTGTTGGTGGTGTATGGAAAGGATTGACTGACTCCGTAAACCAGATGGCGGGTAACCTTACTGCGCAGATCCGAAATATAGCGAACGTAGCGGTGGCCGTGGCGAACGGTGACTTGTCCAAAAAAATTACTGTGGACGTACGCGGAGAAATTTTGCAGTTGAAAGAAACGCTGAACACGATGGTGGATCAGCTTCGTGGTTTTGCATCCGAAGTAACGCGTGTGGCACGAGAGGTAGGTACTGAAGGTAAACTGGGTGGACAGGCATTCGTACCCGGTGTGGCAGGTACATGGAAAGATTTGACGGACTCGGTAAACCAGATGGCGGGTAACCTGACTGACCAGGTACGAAATATAGCGGGTGTAACAACCGCGGTGGCGAACGGAGATTTGTCCAAGAAAATTACCGTGGACGTGCGCGGAGAAATGTTGGAGTTGAAGAACACGGTGAACACCATGGTGGAGCAGCTCAACTCATTCGCATTTGAGGTAACGCGTGTGGCGCGTGAAGTGGGTACGGAAGGTAAACTTGGTGGACAAGCTGAAGTACGCGGTGTAGCGGGTACATGGAAAGATTTGACCGACTCCGTAAACCAGATGGCATCCAACTTAACAGGGCAGGTGCGTGGTATAGCAAAGGTTGTGACGTCTGTGGCGAAAGGTAATTTGAAACAGAAACTTTCGATCAATGCCTTGGGAGAATTAGCACAGCTTACGGATACGATCAACGAGATGATTGATACACTCGCGGTGTTTGCCGACCAGGTAACAACGGTGGCGCGCGAAGTGGGTGTTGAAGGACGACTCGGTGGTCAGGCAAGTGTACCGGGTGCATCGGGTACATGGAAAGATTTGACAGAGAACGTGAACCAGCTCGCAGCTAACTTAACAACGCAGGTGCGCTCTATATCGGAAGTGGCGTCTGCGGTAACGAAGGGTGACTTGACGCGAACCATTCGTGTGGATGCGAAAGGTGAACTCGAGGCGTTGAAAGATACGATCAACCAGATGATCACGAACCTGCGCGAAACTACGTTGCGTAACCAGGATCAGGACTGGCTCAAATCGAACCTCGCGAAATTCACGCAGATGTTGCAGGGACAACGCGATCTTGATACTGTATCAAAGCGTATCCTCTCGGAGCTGGCGCAAGTGGTAAATGCACACTTCGGTGCATTCTATATACTGAAGCAGGACGAAGAAACTTCAAATGTGAAATTGAAACTCTTCTCTGCCTATGCCTATAAAGATGAGAAAACTGTTCCGAAAGAATTTGCTATAGGCGAAGGTCTTGTAGGACAATGTGCTTTTGAAAAAGAAAAGATATTGCTTACCAACGTTCCGCAAGGATACGTCAAGATCAGTTCCGGTTTAGGTAAAGCTAAACCATCCAACCTGATCATTCTGCCGGTGTTGTTCGAGAATGATGTGAAAGCCGTAATCGAACTTGCTTCACTTGAAGTATTCAACGAAACGCACATCGACTTCCTCGAACAGGTAACAGAAAGTATCGGTATCGTATTGAATACGATCGAAGCGAATACACGTACCGAGGAACTCCTTACACAGTCGCAGTCACTGGCCAGTGAGTTGAAAGTACAGCAAGGTGAATTGCGCAGAACAAACGATGAGCTCCAGGATAAAGCTTTGCTGTTGGTAAAACAGAAAGAAGAAGTGGAAGCGAAGAACAAGGAGGTAGAAGAAGCACGGAAGTCGCTCGAAGAAAAAGCCGAGCAGCTTACACTTACTTCCAAGTATAAATCTGAGTTCCTTGCAAACATGTCGCACGAGTTGCGTACACCGCTGAACAGCTTGCTCATTCTCGCGCAGCAACTATATGAGAACGCAGAGGGCAACCTGAACGAGAAGCAGATTCGTTATGCGAAGACTATTCATTCGTGTGGTGATGACTTGATCCAGTTGATCAACGATATCCTCGATCTTTCCAAAATCGAATCAGGGTTTATTTCAACGAACATCTCTCCTGTTCCGCTGGGTGAGATTGCTTCGTTTGTTGAAACTACATTCAAACCTATATCGGAAGCACGCAATCTTAAATTCAGAATTGAGATGGATGCCTCGCTGCCGAGTTCGATGGAGACCGATATACAGCGACTCAACCAGATCTTGAAGAACCTGTTGTCCAATGCATTCAAGTTTACCGAGAAAGGTGAAGTAAGTCTGAGTATATATGATGCCAAACGAAACTGGAAGCCTGGCAACCAGAACCTGGACAACGCGAAGAAAGTTATAGCCTTCTCGATCAGCGATACCGGTATAGGTATACCGCAGGAGAAGCAGATGATTATCTTCGAAGCGTTCCAGCAGGCAGAAGGTTCTACCAGCCGTAAATATGGAGGAACCGGTTTGGGATTGTCCATTAGCCGTGGTCTTGCCGAACTGTTAGGCGGTACCATTGAGCTTGAAAGTTCACCGGGCAGAGGAAGTACATTTACTTTGTTCCTGCCGGTTGACAGCGTTCCAAATATAGCGACCCTCGAAACCTCCAAGAACCTGAAGGCGATTGAGCAAATGCAGCTGAACGACAACGATGGTAACATTGATTCGTTGCTCAGTACGCTGCGCGTAACCAAAGATGGTGTTGAGAATCGCGGAGGTATGGAGATTGTGAATGAAATGATCAACGAAGCCGGTGACGACCGCACCCATCTTCAACCCAACGACAAAGTGGTGTTGATAGTGGAAGACGATTATCGCTTTGGTAAGATCATTATCGACAAGGCACACGAAGTTGGTTTGAAAGGAATTATCGCTACGAACTACCTCGAAGTGTTCGACTTCATTAACCGCTTTGCGCCAGTAGCCATTACGTTGGATGTAAAATTACCGGCTACCAGCGGATGGAAAGTGCTCGACCTGTTACGCAACGATCTTAACTATCGTCATATACCTATTCACGTAATCTCCGGTGAAGAAAACAAAGCGCTGGCACTGAAACGCGGTGCGCGAAGCTTCCTGTTGAAGCCGTTGGACAATACACAGCTTGATGATCTCTTCAAAGATATATCAACCTATAACCAGCGCGACATCAAGCGTATACTGGTGGTGGAAGACAATGAGATCGACTCTTCACAGATTGCCAAGATCGTACAGGATGTCAATATGCAGGTAAGCATCGCTCCTACCGGTGCCGAAGCATTGGAGATGATCAAGAGCGAAGATCCGGATTGTATCATTCTCGACTATACGCTGCCAGATATATCAGGACCTGAAATTGTGAGTAAAATAGCACAGACCAAAAAGAAGCTCACACCGATGATCGTATACTCGGCACGGGAATTTTCAAAGTCGGAAATGAATCAGCTCAATCAGAATTCCAATGCGGTTATTCCGAAGAGTGCGAATTCCATCGAACAACTGCTGGAAGAAACTATTGCACATCTTCATATCAACCACAAGGATCTGTCGCGGGAGAAAAAACGCATCATCGAAAACATCCGCAACAAAGAAGATATACTGAGCGGAAGAAATATACTGGTAGTAGATGATGACGTGCGAAACCTCTTCGCCTTAACAACCGTATTTGAGCGCTATAATATAAATGTAATCACAGCCGAAAGTGGTAAAGATGCTATTCAGATTTTGAATGACAACCCAAAAATTGAAATGGTGCTGATGGATATTATGATGCCGGAAATGGATGGCTATGAGACAACGCAAAAGATCAGACGCGAACACAAGAACAGTTCACTGCCGATCATTGCTGTTACTGCGAAAGCCATGAAGGGCGACCGGCAGAAATGTATTGAGGCAGGAGCTTCCGATTACATTACAAAGCCTGTAAAGATCGATCAATTGCTGTCACTGATGCGATTATGGTTCTGTAAGTAATTTTCTATATTGGTAAATATTTTTGCTCCATGCAACCAAAGATCTTACTCGTTGATGATCGCGAGGACAACCTGCTTTCCATTGAAAGTATATTGGAACCGAATGGTTATCATTTTGTCAAGGCCAGATCTGGAAGAGAGGCACTGAAAATACTGCTCTCTGAATTTGATTTCGCCATGATACTCATGGATGTGAAGATGCCGAACCTCAACGGGTTTGAAACGGCATCTCTCATCTATGAGCGTGATAAACTGAAACACATACCGATCATTTTTATCACGGCCAATAACTTTGGTGATGAGAACATGTACAAAGGTTATCAGGCCGGTGCGGTAGACTATATTTTCAAGCCTATCAATGCCGATGTACTCCGCGCCAAGGTTTCTGTACTGGTAGACCTGTATAAGAAAACACACGAGCTGAAAGTACAGGAACAGAAACTGATCGCCACCAATAAGAGCCTCGAGAATGAAGTAAAGGAACGTATAGCTTCCGAGGAGAAAGTAAAACAACTGAACCAGGAGTTGCTGGTAAATATAGAGCGCCTTCAGTCTGTGAATAAAGAACTTGACCGTTTTGCATTCATGGCTTCGCACGATCTGCAGGAACCCTTGCGCAAGATCAGGCTCTTTGCCAACAAACTCTTCATGAAGTATAAAGATACCCTGGATGACAGTGGTAAAGCTGACTTTGAGCGCATTCAGAAATCGGCCGAGCACATGCAGTCACTCATCCGGGATATACTTACCTTCTCCAAAATTTCCGAGGATACACAGGAGTTTACATCCACTGATATAAACGTTATCATTAACGATATACTGGGCGAACTGGATGAAGAGATCCGAAACAAACATGCTCAGATCAGCACCGATAAATTTCCAACGCTCTACGGTAATCCGGGGCTGATCCGCTTGCTCTTTCACAACCTCATCAACAACGCGCTCAAGTATTGCAAGAAAGATACACCTCCCCTCATTGCCATTACATTCGACTGGTCAACCAACGGACAGCCTGCTGTACCGCTGCACCAGAAGTATTGCCGGATCCTGGTAAAAGACAACGGCATGGGTTTCGATCAGAAATATGCAGAAGAAGTGTTCGGTATGTTTAAGCGTCTGCATACCGAAGCGAAGCTGGAGGGTACTGGTATAGGTCTGGCACTCTGCAAGAAAATTGCCGAGCACCACAAAGGAAGTATATCTGTATTAAGTAAAGCTGGTGAAGGCTCTACATTTATAGTATCGCTGCCGGTACAGGCTGCAGAAACCGTGGCACACAAAGGTACCCCGGTGGTTGTCTCCAATTCATGAAGCCGGTTTTTTCTCCGGCTGACCGTTACCTTTATCTGTAAACTGAACGGTATATATTTTATTCTCAGCAAACACTCCATAGATGGCCAGGATCGCGTGATGTCTGGCCTTCATAAATTCCTGCGGATGCTTGTTGCTGGTCCAGAACGATATATATACCTGTATTTTCGGATCTGCTATCGCTGAAAAGTATACTTCGATATTACGAATCGTATCATTTGAAGCCGCCTTATCCAGTGCATTCTTAATACGGCCTGCTATAAAATCAAGATCAACCGTATTCACAATCTGAAACTCCAGCTCCACCTTTCGTTCCTCAGTAAGCGAGTAATTAATGATAGGTTTTTGAAATATATCTTTGTTGGGAATGATAACGTGCAGGCCTGCATAGGTGCGCAGCGTTGTAGACCGCAGGCGTATCTCCTGAATCGTTCCGGTGAATCCGTTTGTCTCAATGGTGTGTCCTATATCAAACGGTCGCTTGAACGCAATGAAAGCACCGGATATAAAATTAGCGGTGAGATCCTGGAATGCAAAACCAAGCGCAAGCCCGATGATACCAACACCTGCCAGCAACGATGACACCGCTTTATCAAGCTGCATAATCTGCAGCGCTGTCATGATGCCGAAAATAATTACGAGCGAATATAGTATACCCGAAACCAGTCCGCTGATCGACTCGCTCTTGGAGACGCTCATAAAAAATTTCTGAGACAACCTCTGCGCCAGGCGTGCAGCAAAAATAAACAACAGCAGTACAATAACCGCGAGCGCAAAGTTTGGCAGCATCTTGATGATATATACCCACCAGCGCGTAAGCTTGTCTTGAATAAGATTGATCCAGTCACTCATTACGTTTATATTTTTAGAAGTGAGAACAATAAATACGTACTATAAATTTAGTGCCACCGTCTACTCAGGGCATAGTTTTTTGCCGTATCCGGCAGTAACAAATATAGAACATCATGAGAACTACAAGAAGAACAACCACACGGGCGTTCAGTCCCGATAATACGCTCAACAATTCACCGGTAATTGATGAACAGATTGCAAGAAGTGAGGAAAATCTTACTGATGAAACCACGGTGGAAGAAATTTACACACCGGGATCTCTGTCCAAAGACAAGGATCAATCGAAAGATCAAACCCACAAGAAACCTGTTCTTAATAAAAGAGTAGAGTAAAGCGTATTCACTAACACACAAATGGAAAGCAGCCTCAACAGGCTGCTTTTTTTATAGGTATATATTTCTGCAATGTCTGTGCACACACGCTGCCGAGCATGGAATATAAAATCACCTAGTCCAATCTCCGTAAAAATGCGGATTCATCATTGGGTATAATCTTGATTTCACCATAGGTTCTGCCCCGATAAATTTGAATAAATATTCTAACCTTATCTATGAACACATCATCAGAAGTTATCAGATTACATACGAAGGAAAATGGAACGCTCGACTATGACGCATCTGTACCCTGTATCATTTTCTCACCCATCGGTTTTTTAACGGATGAAGAGTTTAAAGCCTTCCTTAACCTTGGCCTGCAAATCATGATCGAGAAGAAAAAAATACATGGAAAGATGTCATGGCTTGCAGATACATCCCGGCTGGGGGCACTCCTGAGTGAAGAGTGGGCTGCCAAAGACTGGAATCCAAGAACACTGGCAGAAGGTATACAACACGTTGCTTTTGTATTACCACGCGATGTCTTCGGGAAAATGCCGGTGGACAACTATCTCGAAATGAATAAAGAGAATCAGTCATCCGCTAAAATGTTAACCGCTATGTTTGACGAACTTGAAACTGCCAAAGAATGGCTTCGCAGTTCGTTGAAAAATTAAAAGTTTACATCATTAACCTATATATAAAAGCAGCTTGACCGAGCTGCTTTTTTTTATTCCCGAGAGGACTATAGCCTAAAGATAAATGCAGCGAGGTGTCAGCATGCATCGTTATGAACAATTCTATTAGTTGATGATTATTGCTAATTTCAACGGTTGCTATATCGGAATACTGATGTTAGCGGCAAGCAGCCTGTCCAAGAAAATTGGAACTTAAAGAAGCCCGAATGACAATAGCTTAGTAAATACAACAAGCATGGAAACCGATAGACTAATTATCAGAAAATGGAAAGAGGGAGACATCAATGATTTAATTGAAGGACTGAATAATATTAACGTTTCAAAATGGCTTGCCTTTGTGCCATTCCCATACTTAAGAAAAAATGCCGAACAATGGATAAATCATTGCATCAGTAATGATAATGAGAATAATAAAAGTGGATATGAATTTTGCATAGAGCTAAAATCAAATCGAAAAGTTATAGGCGGAATGAGCATTTCAGCAATTAACAAAGTAAACGGAACCGCCGGTGGTGGAATTTGGCTGAATGAAAACTATCAGGGAAAAGGATTTGGAAAAGAAGCTTTTGCTGAAAAAATAAGATTTTCGTTTGAAGAACTGGGGTTACGAAGATTGGAAAACGGATTTTTCGATGGAAATGATTCTTCAAAATTTCTACAGGAAAAATTCGGGTATAAAATCGAAGGGAAAAGACGCAAAAAATTCTTTTGTTTGGCTGATGGGGAATTAAAAGACGAGATAATAACGGGCCTTTTAAAGGAGGAATGGATTAAGTAATCTTTGTGAGAAGATACTGTAGGCGATTTATAAGCGTGAAGTAAAATGCCCGTCAACAAAGTATATAGTATATATAACAAGGACTGATATAATTTGGGGCCTCTTCTCATTTGATATACATGACAAAACTTATGGCAAAAAGTAAACTATTACAAATGCACAATGTCGGCATCGTTGTGGAATCGCTCGACAACGCCATTTCCTTCTTCGAAGAGATTGGTCTGACGCTAGAAGGGCGAGGCATGGTTGAAGGTGAATGGGCTGGACGCGTTACTGGACTCGGCACTCAGTCTGTTGAGATTGCCATGATGGTTACTCCCGATGGACACAGCCGCCTGGAGCTTTCACGATTTCTCACGCCTCCCACTATATCCGATCACCGGACTGCTGCTGTCAATGCACTCGGCTACCTGCGTGTCATGTTTACCGTTAACAACCTTGATGAATTGGTAGCCAGACTCATCAGGCATGGCGCGCAGCTCGTGGGGGAAGTAGTTCAATATGAGAACGTGTATCGGCTCTGCTACATTCGTGGAACAGAGCGCATTCTTGTTGGGTTGGCAGAAGAGCTCAACAAGTAATTTCAAGTTACCAGAAGTATATATACATGTTTTGTAAAAGCAGCTATAGCACGCTGCTTTTTTAATATATACCTTTTAGCGCTGCCATTTTTACGTTCCTCCCACTTGACGTATGCTACTCGAAAAATAAAAATATAACCTACAGGCGCTCGAAGTTTCATTGATTGAATCCCTAAGAATTCTTCTGTGAAATGTGTATATTATCACCTGTAGCCCTGTAACACGCTATGTTCAAGAACCACGTTCTATATGCCCTTTTGATTTGCTCCTCTCTGGTATACAAAGCATTTCCGCAATCGCCATTGGAAAAAGTGAAGTTCTCAAGAATCGCGGCTGCATTGTCAAATCCCCACGTATCATGCATCCTGCAAGACTCTCGCGGCTTTTTGTGGATCGGTACAGAAGATGGCCTGAACCGGTTTGACGGCTATGAAGTTACGGTGTATCGTAATAATCCTGATGATACAACAAGTCTTCTGAAAAATGTTATCCTCCGGTTGTTCGAAGACAGCCGTGGTGTTTTATGGATCAGCACAAGCAGTGGTGGCCTTCATATATATAATCGGGAGCAGGATAATTTTAAGCGACTGTCGCATTACTCATTCGACTGCGAGGTAACCGAGTTCCACGAAAATGATTCAAGTGTATGGATTGCTGGCTTGCGTCATGACAAGGCTTTTGCTGAACAAATAAATAAGAGAACAGGCCGTAGCCGATACTATAACCTTCTTAATTCCAGAAACCCCGTGCATGCATTCATTCCGATCTCTGACCATGAGTTCTGGGTAGGTATCCGCGGCATCGGGCTCTTCCGTTGGAATGTCAAGGACAACTATATTCGCAGACAAGGCGCGCCTATAAATCTTCAGCGCGCAGTAAAAGATCGTTCTGATAATCTGTGGATCGCAGCTCGTGGCGGATTACTAAAATATGATGTCCCGCGCAATAAATATATACTATATACATCAACATCTGATCCCGCATTGCCTATAGAAGCAATTCTCACGCTTTGTATAGATCGAAATTACCTTTGGGTTGGCACCGAAAACGGAGGCCTCTGCAGACTCAACACGCTCACCAACGAATTACTAACATTTCAAGCCAATAAACATGATCCGGAATCATTGCCGGACAATTCTATTCATGCACTTTACAAAGATCGGCAGGAACGCGTGTGGGTGGGTACATTTTCCAATGGCATCGCGGCTGTAGACCGGTTGCATGAGAAATTCATGCAGGTAGATATACCTATGGAAAATAATAATGTAAAAGCAATTATACTTGATTCGAAAAAACGTCTGTGGATTGGTACAGAAGGCGGTTTGATCATGAAGTCCGCTAACGGTATAAAATACTACAAACATACTTCGGCAAAAGAAAGCCTGGGAGCCAATCCCGTGCTCGCTATCTATGAAGATCGCCAGCATCGCATTTGGGTAGGTACCTGGGGAGGTGGTCTCAATCGCTACGATGAAGAGCATGACAGCTTTATCCACTATATGCCTGACGAAAAAGGTAACGGAGCGATTTCCGATGCCAATGTATTTGCTATATCACAATCCGGTAAAACGCAGGAGATACTGGCCGGTACTTATGGTGGCCTGAATGTACTCACCGATGACCAGGCCGGAGCTTTTACTTGTATCCGTGAAAAACAATTTGAATTCAACAACTATATACATACTATATATGAAGACAAAAAAGGGAATATATGGGTAGGCACTATTGAGGAATTACTGCTGTATGATCCGGTAACCAAAAAACTGAATAGGTTCGAAACGGCAACACACTCCGACTCTGTACAAGTCGGAGGTTTATGTACCAGTATATATGAAGACACGAAGGGTCGTCTGTGGGTTGGTACCCGAAAAGGTCTGCATCTTCTGATTGATGGTAAGTTCAAAAGAAGATATACCACGCGTGATGGATTACGCAATAATATGATCCAGGCTATACTTGAAGATCATGCCGGCAACCTGTGGCTTAGCACGTCAGCTGGTATATCGCGGTTCAATCCGGGTACAGGTGAGTTTCGAAATTACGATGTAGCCGATGGCCTGCCCAGTAATGACTATAAAGCCAATGCATGCCTGCGCTATGAAAACAACGATTTCCTCTTCGGAGGCAAAGGCATTACTATTTTCAACCCGGACAGTGTACGCGACAACCCCTTTGCGCCCCGGGTTTTCATTAGTGAACTGGGCATTCTCAATGAGCCTGTCAGACCGGGCGACCCTGGTGGTATACTACAAAAACAGATCAGTGAAACAAGTACCATAGCACTTCCTCCCGAGTATAACTTCTTTTCATTAAAGTATGTGGCGCTCAACTTTACTGCTACTGCCAAGAACCAGTATGCCTATAAACTCGAAGGCTTTCATACCGATTGGAACTATGTAGGCGACCAGCGGTCTGTTATGTTTACCAACCTTGATCCCGATATATATACTTTCAGAGTAAAGGCAAGCAACAACGATGGTGTGTGGAATGAACAGGGCGCTACCCTGGTAATCCGTATACTTCCTCCCTGGTGGCGAACCTGGTGGGCAAAACTGGCGGGTATATTTCTGTTAACGGCAGTGGCTTTAGCAATCTACAGGCTACGTGTGCGTAACATCCAGCGACAAAATAAAATGCTAGAGCTACAGGTGCAGAAGCGAACGGAAGAACTGGAGCAACAGAACGAAGAGCTGATTCAGAGCCAGGAAGAAATCTCGGCTCAACGAGATATAGTAGCAGCACAGAATTTTGAATTGCAAAAAGCCCGTGAGATCATCGAGAATCAAAACAAGGAAATAACAATACGAAACGAAACACTGGAAGGTGAAGTAGAAGAACGTACGCGCGACCTCGTTGAATATAATCAGCAACTCGAACAGTTCGCCTTTATATCTGCGCATAACCTGCGCGCACCGGTAGCAAGAATACTGGGCCTCGGCCATATACTGGATATCTGTAATAATGATTTACAGGAAGCCAAAATGATCGTTAGCAAAATTGTATTCACGACTGAAGAGCTCGATCGCGTTGTAAAAGATCTCAACACCGTGCTGGATATACGGAAAAATTCTACCTCGGTGATCAGTCCGATTAACCTGGAAGAAGAATTGCGCCTTGTGAAGATAAACCTGGAGAAAGAGATACAGGACACCGAAACTATATTTACAGAAGACTTCTCCAAAGGTGCTATACTATGGACAGTGAAACCTTATTTTGATAGTATACTATTAAACCTGATCAGCAACGCCATCAAATACCGTCATCCGGATAGAAAGCCGGTTATACATATACGTTCTGACATTAAAGGCAATTACTTTTTACTGACGATACAAGACAACGGACTTGGTATGGACGTGGAGTTGTATAAAGACAAGCTCTTTACGTTGTATCGGCGTTTCCACCTGCATATAGAAGGAAAAGGTATGGGACTATACCTGGTTAAAACACAAATGACTACGATGGGCGGTAAAATTGAAGTTGAAAGCAAGCCCGATGAAGGTTCCGCCTTTCATCTTTTCTTCAAACATACTCCGGGATCAGACATGCAAACCACTCCTTCAAAATAATATACTCGGTATCACAAGGGTAAGTACAAATTGACCTCACACCAGGCCGTGATTGCTTACGGATGCAAAGTCTCACGTATCAGAAGCAGCACGTTTCAAAAGGTACAATCGTCTCAAAAGACGGTATATAAAGTCTGTATTCATCCGGCTTACGACATAAAAAAGTATGATGAAGCGATGATCACATTTATTTATAAATGTATTTGCTACATTTATAAATATAACCACATTTCTGTGTTGCCAGGAATGTGATTGCAAACTTATCAAACTCACTCTAAAAAATGTTTAAGAAACTTATGCTTGTTGCAGTGATCTGTATGATTGCAACATTTACGAATGCTCAGAAATACGAGCGCATTCCCTCGGGTATCCGGGCAACGGCTGGCTCGGCGAACCCTCTCACTACCGAGTTAACGTTCTACTCTCCCTCTATTGTACGAGTTGTGAAAACGCCTGCGGGCAAAGACTCGAAAACAAAAAGTCTGTCGGTGATCAAGACAGCCGAAAATGTTAACGTAGCAGTAAAGCATGAAAAGAACATCGTTACACTTTCTTCCGGAGTAATTATAGTTGATCTCGATTTACAAAAAGGAACTGTCAGCTTCCGGAATACGGCTGGTAAAAAACTATTGAAAGAAACCAGTACCGCTACATTCGAGGACTTCAACGATGCGGGAAATAAAACGTTTAGTGTAGCGCAGTCATTTTTATTGGACTCTGCTGAATCGATCTACGGTTTAGGACAATTCCACGATGGAAAAATGAATCAGCGCCATCAAACAAGATACATGGTTCAGGGAAACCTGGAAGACGTGATTCCTTTTTTTCTTTCCGTGAAGGGCTATGGTATATATTGGGATAATTATTCACCGACCACCTTTACCGATAATCATACCGGAACTTCTTTCAAATCGGAAGTGGGAGAATGTGCAGACTACTATTTCATGTATGGCGGAAATGCAGACGGAGTGGTCTCAAGCATGCGCGCGTTAACAGGAAAAGCACCGATGTTTCCGTTGTGGACGTTTGGGTTTTGGCAAAGTAAAGAGCGCTATAAAAGTGAAGATGAAATTGCAGGCGTGGTAAAAAAATATCGTGAGCTAAATGTACCGCTGGATGGTATTATACAAGACTGGCAGTATTGGGGTAACAATTACCTGTGGAATGCTATGGAGTTTTTGAATCCCGAGTTCCCGAAGCCGAAGAAGATGATCGATGATATACATGCTATGAACGCACATATGATCATTTCGATCTGGTCATCGTTCGGTCCGGAGACATTGCCGTATAAAGAACTTGACAAGAAAGGAATGTTATTCAACATAACAACCTGGCCTATGTCCGGCCTCGATGTGTGGCCGCCTGATATGCGATATCCATCCGGTGTGCGGGTATATGATGCCTATAACCCGGAGGCGCGCGACATTTACTGGAAGTATGCGAACAAAGGTATATTCTCGCTCGGTATAGATGGCTGGTGGATGGACTCAACGGAGCCTGATCACCTTGAAATAAAAAAAGAAGACCTGGATACCAAAACTTATATGGGTTCTTTTCGCAAAGTAAGAAATGCGTATCCGCTCATGACGGTTGGCGGTGTATCCGATCATCAGCGTGCTACTACTTCGGATAAACGTGTATTTATACTCACGCGCTCGGCCTTTGCAGGACAACAACGATACGGTGCCAATACATGGTCGGGAGATGTTGTGGCTTCCTGGAAAGCCTTACAGTATCAGATCACGGCCGGACTGAACTTCACGCTGTGTGGTATCCCGTACTGGAACTCGGATATAGGTGGTTTTTTCCTTCTTGAATATCCGGATAAATTAAACGATGCTGATTACCGCGAACTATATGTGCGCTGGTTACAATTCGGTACGTTCTGTCCGATGATGCGCTCGCATGGCACGGATGCTCCGCGCGAGATTTATCAATTCGGTAAAAAAGGCAACCGTTATTATGATGCTATCGAAAAGTATATTCACTTGCGCTATTCATTGCTGCCCTATATCTACTCAACATCCTGGGATGTCACCAACCGGAATTCAACTCCGATGCGAGCACTGGTTATGGATTTTCCGAATGACAAAAACGCAATCAACCGGAATGATGCGTACATGTTTGGTAAATCTGTCCTGGTGGCCCCGGTTATAGAACCGATGTATTCGAGAACTGCCGTGAGCGGAGGTGACACAACGCGTGTCGAAGATTTCAGTGCAACAAAATCAAGAGCGCTATATCTTCCTTCAGGCACCGACTGGTATGACTTCTGGACTGGAGAAAAAATCGCAGGCGGCCAGTCCATCAACAAACAAACTCCGATGGATATTATACCGCTATATATAAAGACTGGTTCTATTCTTCCCTGGGGACCGAATGTGCAATATGCAGAAGAGAAAAAATGGGACAATCTTGAAATAAGAATTTTCGCAGGAGCCGATGGTGAATTTACACTCTATGAAGATGAAGGTGACTCTTATAACTATGAAAAAGGACAGTACTCCGAAGTAACGTTTCAATGGAATGACAAACAACGCGTTCTGACTATTTCAAAGAGAAAGGGTTCGTTTCCGGGGATGCTTGTTAACAGAACATTTAATCTCATCAAGGTACAGCCGGGTAAAGGAACAGGACCAGCGCTATCAGAAAAGTACGATAAGGTTGTGAGTTACAAGGGAGACGTAATGAAGATAAAGCTATAATTCGAATCGCACGATGTATATGTCCTTGTTGCAATAAGAGCAACAAGGACATTACATGATGCAGAATGCATACACGACCACACGCACAGCTTACTTCAACGGATATTGCAAAATAGCGCCATCGCGAAGGCCCGGTTGAATGATGCGATTTTTATTCTTATCGTAGTATATATCGGCAGCATCCGTATTTTTATATAGCTCGGTATAGGTTCTGTCACGAAGGTTTATTTTTAGCAAACGTGATTGCAGCAGTTTAATAGAAACCCAGTCTGATACGATCAGTGTATTGGCATCAATCATTTGTATACCATCAAATACACCGCGGGCATCGGTCAGTGTCTCATAGCGACAGGCGTTGCCTTGAAAGGTAATGATGCCTAACTCCCCTACCGGATTTTCACTGCGATCGAGCCCGGCTACATATATAGTATTACTCCTGGCATCATATACCAGTCCGTTGGGGCCTAGCAGTTTTGGCAGCGGCAGTGCGCTTATTGTATTCGGCTTTACCAGCGATACTTTAAAAATCTGGCCTATATCTGTGGCACTCACAAATAACACAGAATCGCCTTTTGCTGCTATATCATTCAGAAATACGGAGCCGGTTGCAGCCATATCAATTTCGTTCACTTTTTTACCGGTTGAAAGATCAATGGCCACCAGGCGGTCAATGTCGGCTATATATAGTATATTCCCGATGAGCCTGGTTCCTTTCGGGGCATTCAGCGGCTCTTTATTAAAGTGCATGTCGATGACATGACCCGACAGATCAAGTTTACAGAGACCACCATCACCATCTTTGGCGGTGGGTGCCAATTGCTTTCCGATGAGCGTTGCATATAGGAATTTACCATCGGAAGCAATACTTTCCGGGTGATCGAGATTGGCGGTCATTACAACGGGCTGGGCATACGCTGCTATACTCAGCAGCCACAGCATAACGATACAATAGTTTTTCATGTGCATTGATTTTTACACAAAACTAGCGGTGCCGCCAGCCGCGAGGGTAATACACAAAGCTCAAACTATTGCACTTTTGGCTCGCCAGTCAGCAGGCGTAACGCCAAACTCGTTTTTAAACGTACGTATGAAATAGGGTACATTTTCAAAGCCACAGGCCGCAGCCACCTCCGATACATTGCCCGAGGTATTGTGCAGTAGCATTTTGGCATGCGACAATCGTTGTTGGTTGATCCACTTCTTCGGAGATATACCATACAGATTCTGGAAGTCGCGCTTGAACGATGCCAGGCTTCTCCCCGACAGCGTGGCGAGCTCGCCAAGGGTTAGTGGCTGAAACAAATGCTCCTTTACTATATATTCCAGGTTAACGGGCTGACGATGGGCAATACTCTGAATCCATTGAGACACCTGTGATCCATTGCTACCGGAAATCAGTAACAGCAATAACTCAGTTAGTTTCAATGGCAGAATATCCTGGAGGAGTGCGGCCGGCTGATCAAAGTATCGCAGGTATTGATCTCTGAAGCCTTCCAGTAATTTATTCACCGGAATAACAAGATGTGACATGGGTGGCAGATGTACACCTTGTGGTTTGGACAAATGTTTCCATGAGAACTCTTTGAGAACAGCATCGGGTATAAAGATGATGAGCGCTTCGTAGCTGACATCTTCCAGGAATTCAGACATCACATACAAGCCACGCTTCAGCAGCATCAGTTGTCCGGGTTCTACGAGTGTAGAAAAATCATTGAAAAATAATTTCTTGTGTCCATCCAGCACAAAGATCAGCGCGTTATCCTGCAACAATACCGTTTTGGTATGCGGTGAAGTTTCATGTTTATAGCGTGCAAACACCGCGTCTCCCACCTTCAGCACAACAGCCGGTATACTCTCTGAAGAAAAGCGAATGATCATATCCGAAAATTACGGCTATTTTTATTGACGCAAAGAATAAAACTATTCAATCTTCCGTCTTGTTCTGTGCGTACCTCAAACCAAACGTTCCATGTCGAAATCGAAAGTTACTATTGGCCATGTTTTTAAAACTATTGTATGGCCCCGCAGAAATCTCCTCTTTGTTGGTCTTATCCTGATCGTTATCAGTCGTGTCTCCGGACTTGTATTGCCGTGGGCCAGTAAATACCTCGTGGATGAAGTGATTGCCCATAAAAACATCACCCTGCTATATTACCTGCTGGGCGGTGTGGTGGGTGCCATCATCATACAAGCAGTAACATCTTTTCTGCTTACCAAGTTACTCAGTGTTGAAGCACAGCATCTTATCTCCGTGTTACGGTTGAAGGTGCAGAAACAGATTCTCCGCCTGCCGGTGCGTTTCTTTGACAACAGTAAATCCGGCGCGCTGGTTTCGCGCATCATGACGGATGTAGAAGGCGTACGCAACCTGGTGGGTACCGGTCTGGTGCAACTCGTGGGTGGATTACTAAGCGCAGTAATCTGTCTTGTACTGTTGATCAACATCAGTCCGATGATGACGCTGTATGTATTGCTGCCGGTAGCTATATTTGGTTTTATATCGTTGCAGGCGTTCAACAAGATCCGTCCTATATTTCGTGAGCGCGGCAAGCTCAATGCCGAAGTTACCGGTCGCTTAACCGAAACACTCAACGGTGTGCGCGTTATTAAAGGCTTCAATGCTGAAGCACAGGAGATCAAAACATTTGAGGCTGGTGTTGAAAAACTTTTTCTCAATGTAAAACAAAGTCTTACGTCTACGAGTCTCGTTACAAGTTCCGCTACATTTCTCTTAGGACTTGCCAGTACCGGCATCATGGGCATTGGCGGGTATATGATTATTAATGGAGACATGACGTTCGGAGACTTTCTATCCTTTACCCTATATCTTGGTTTTATGATCGCTCCCATTGTGCAGATGAGCAACATCGGCAGTCAATTGACGGAAGCGTTTGCCGGCCTTGATCGCACGGAAGAGATCATGAACATGACACCGGAAGACGATGGTGTTACACGCACCATTAAGATCGGCACGATCAAAGGTGATATAGCTTTTAACAACGTATCGTTTGCCTACGAAGAAGGTAAATCTGTTTTGAAAAACATCAGCTTCTCTGCGCCTAACGGTACCGTTACGGCACTGGTGGGTACATCAGGCTCGGGCAAAACAACTATTGCAGGACTTGCCGCTTCGTTTCTAAATCCCGAGAGCGGCACGATTACCGTAGATGGTGTTGATCTCGCGAAGGTATCGCTCGACAGTTATAGAAGTCAGCTGGGTGTTGTACTGCAGGATGATTTTCTCTTTGAAGGAACGATCCGTGAAAATATACTCTTTCCGCGTCCGGGTGCTTCTGAAGAAGAGTTGCTGCAGGCGGTTCGTGCTGCCAACGTAGATCAGTTCACCGATCAATTCGAAAAAGGACTCGATACAGTGATTGGTGAACGTGGTGTAAAACTCTCCGGAGGCCAGCGTCAGCGTGTTGCTATAGCGCGTGCTATACTGGCCAACCCGCGCATTCTCATCCTCGATGAAGCAACGTCCAATCTTGATACTGAATCCGAGTCGCTGATACAAGACAGCTTGAGCAGACTCATGAAAGGTCGCACAACCTTTGTGATCGCGCACCGGTTAAGCACCATCCGCCAGGCCGATCAGATCCTGGTTATCGAAGGAGGCGAAATACAGGAGCGCGGCAAACATGAACAGCTCATCGAAAAGAAAGGGCGCTACTTCGAATTATATACCTATCAGGCCCGGATATAAAAAGCAACAATCTATACTATCATTACCAAAGAGAGAGTATTCATCCCAATGCTCTCTCTTTACCTATACATAGATCAATTAATTATAACATCCTCGTAACCTCACCGGCAACCACCGGCAGCCAGCAACCAGAACCCAGCAACTCTTTCAGTCCACCTTGATCACAATATTTC
>CBIHOZ010000147.1:0-18831 GCA_966211525.1 uncultured Chitinophaga sp.
ATATTGTAGCCGTATCTGATCTCTGGAAAAAAAGAAGAGAAGAAGGACAGGCTTATCTCAAAGAAAAATTTCAGCACGATATACAGGCTTGCGTTAACAACGATGAACTCTATAAGATCAAAGATCTCGATGCCGTCATTATCAGCACAGCCGATTTTCAACATGCACTGCATACTATAGAAGCGGTAAAAGCAGGCTGCGACACCTATACAGAAAAACCTTTTGCTGAAACGATGGAAGACAATCGCGCAGCATTAAAGGCTGTAAAGGGCTCGAAGCAAATTGTGCAGATCGGTTCACAACGCAGAAGCGGTAAGAACTATCATGCTGCCGCAGATTTTATTCAGAGCGGTAAATTCGGACAGATCGTAATGGTTGAGTTAAGCTGGAATGTTAACCAGCCCGGCCGTTGGAGAAGACCTGCACTTGTTGCAGAGTTACGCGAGCAGGACACCGACTGGAAACGCTTCCTGATGAATCGTCCGTTTGAAAATTTTGATCCGAGAAAATATTTAGAGTATAGATTGTTCTGGCCTTACTCGTCTGGTATGCCGGGGCAGTGGATGAGCCACCAGATCGATACGGTGCATTGGTTCAGCGGACTGAGGCACCCGCGCAGTGTCGTAGCGAATGGTGGAGTATATTTCTGGAAAGATGGTCGCCAGAACTGGGATACAACTACTGCTGTATTTGACTATGGTGATGACAAACAAGGCTTCCAGGTACAATTTACTTCACGCATGATGAATGGTGACGAGCGACCAGCCGAGATATACTATTCCAACGGAGGTGAGCTGAATTTAAATACAAACAAGGTTTCACCGGTAGGGGGCCTGAAACTCAACCACGCAACCGCGATGAACATGCAGGCAAATCTCCTACCAGAGATGGATATAGTACAGCAGCAGCAAGTTGAACAGGTTGTTGCATCGGCCAACACAGGAGGCGATCCGCTTACCTCTGCACACATGCGTAACTGGATGGAATGCGTGCGCAGCAGAAAAGAACCTAATGCTCCGGTAGAGGCAGGCTATATGCACTCGATCGCTACCATTATGACAAACGCGGCTGTTCGTACCGGAGAGAAAGTAACGTTTGACGAAAAGAAACAGGAAGTAATGGCCGGAGGCAAAGTATTCAAGTACTAGCCCTGCGCTATTTATACCCAAATAAGAAACGGCTCCTCTGTACAGATATCTTGTGCAGAGGAGTTTTTATTTTGTGAAACCTGATTTTACGAAAGAGGCTTTGGAATGTATACTCCTATACTATCCATTCGTTAATTTTAGGATAAATTATTTCCATTATGTACTATCATCGTCTCGGAAAAATTCCTCCTAAACGGCATACACAATTCCGGCAGCCGGATGGCAGCCTGTATAAAGAAGAACTTGTAAGCTCCGAAGGCTTTTCGGGTATATATTCAAACCTGTATCACATCAATCCGCCCACGCGCATTAAGGAACTGAAGGAACCTGTACGATACGGAGCAAAGCGTGTAGAGGATTATGCGTTGCGTCAAACACATCTCAATACTTCCAAGGTAACAACTACAGGTGAAGATTACCTCGATGCACGCAAGGTGTTACTGATGAATGCCGACTGTGCTATATCCATCTGCTCACCGCGCAAGCGTACGATGGATTACTTCTATAAAAATGCAGAAGGCGATGAAGTGCTTTATGTTCATGATGGCAAAGGCACGTTGATTTCTCCCTTCGGCAAACTCGACATTCGGCAGGGTGACTATATCGTTATACCACGCACTGTTATCTACAAACTGGAATTTGAAGAAGGACCGTTACGATTGCTCATCATTGAATCAGCATCACCGATCGAAACTGTAAAGCGTTATCGAAATCAATTAGGACAATTACTCGAACACGCACCGTATTGTGAACGCGACATTCGTCCCCCACACGAGCTGATCACCGAAACACAGAAAGGTGATTTTCTACTGAAGATAAAGAAGCAGGGATTTCTCCACCAGTATATATATGATTATAGTCCGCTTGATTTAATCGGGTGGGATGGTTTTTTGTGGCCGTATGCATTTTCCATTCACGACTTTGAACCAATCACAGGTCGCATTCATCAACCACCTCCGGTACATCAAACCTTTCAGGCAAGAAATTTCGTAATCTGTTCTTTCGTGCCGCGTTTATTCGATTACCATCCACTGGCTATACCGGCACCTTACAATCACAGTAATATAGATTCGGATGAAGTGCTATACTATGCCGAAGGAAATTTTATGAGTCGTAGAGGTATAGAGCGCGGGTCGTTCACGTTGCATCCCGGAGGCTTGCCTCACGGGCCACATCCCGGCACCGTAGAGAAAAGTATAGGTGCTAAAGAAACACATGAACTCGCAGTGATGATCGACACGTTTCATCCCCTATACCTGACCACCGATTCGTTAGAGTTCCTGGACAAAAATTACCCAATGAGCTGGACAGATAACACAGCCGGAGGGTATAATGAGGTGAATACACCGTAATACTTTGATAATACGCTTAGTCGGACAAATATAGCGCTATATCTGCTTTTCAGCATTTTCAACCTAAATATTACGACCGTGTTGTATTACTGTTAATAGCGGGCACAGTTGTTGAACATCAGGTGTTTGATTTACGTTATTTGTATTGTCAAACAACCACTACACGTATGACAACTATAAATCAAAAATATCAGATCGTTGAGTCGCTGAGCTCACTTGATAAGATGCAAACCGAGAAGGTACTTGAGTATATCAAGACACTGATGTATGCTTCGCAGGATGAAGCTTCTCATCAGCGATTGAAACGCCAGGCACTGAAGGAGATTCGTCAGGCGCTGGGTAAAGACAGAAAACTCAGACCATCTTTTTAAGAGGCTGAAAGCTGTTACAAGTCACTTGATCTAAACAGCGTTTAGATTACTTCTTCTATCTCTTTGATGTATCTCTGCATCAAACACAATCCTTTACTCTCTTTTGTAACCATTATCCGTTAAGTGTTATCCGTTATTCGTACCGGGTAGAATTATATACTAGTTATACTTCACGTAGTGGTCCCACTTTTCGAGTACATCTGTAAAATCCTGCGGAAGCTCTGAATCAAATTGCAGATATTGTTTTGTAACCGGATGAACAAAGCCCAGCGTTTTGGCATGTAGCGCCTGGCGCGGTATAACCTTGAAGCAGTTCTCCACAAACTGTTTGTACTTCGTAAAGGTCGTACCCTTCAACACTTCGTTGCCACCATACATAGCATCGTTAAATAGCGGATGGCCGAGGTACTTCATGTGCGCGCGTATCTGGTGCGTGCGGCCTGTCTCAAGTTTACATTCAACCAACGATACATAGCGCAGGTCACGCAGCAAGCTATAGTGTGTAATGGCATGTCGGCCCATGTCGTTGTTGGGAAATGCAGCTGTTACACGTCTGTCTTTTAAACTTCGTCCTACATTTACATTGATTGTTCCGCTTGGTTGTGCGGGCACGCCCCATACCAGCGCATTATAGGTGCGCTCGATAGAGTGATCAAAGAATTGTTTGGCCAATCCCGTAAGGCTTGCTTCATCTTTGGCAATCACCAATAAGCCGGAAGTATCTTTATCAATACGATGGACTAAACCCGGGCGACCTTCATTGCCTTTCATCTGTGGTAAATTCTGAAAGTGATACGCCAGTGCATTCACTACGGTGCCATTCCAGTTCTGATAGGCAGGATGCACCACCATGCCCGCAGGCTTATTGATGACGAGCAGATGATCATCTTCAAAGACTATATCCAGCGGTATATTTTCAGGAATGATCTCGGTGTCACGCGGGGGTTCCGGCAAAGAAACCGTGACAACATCGTTTGGATGAATCTTATAGTTTGGCTTGATCGCCTTATCATTTACCCGAACAAAACCATCGTGTATACCGGTCTGTAACTTGGTTCGTGTTACATTGGGCAATCGATCCATCAGAAATTTATCAATGCGAAGCAGGCTTTGCTTGGGGTCCGCTACGATGCGATGGTGTTCAAACAATTCATCATCATCACCGTCATCCGGAAGTATAACATCATCACTCATTTCGGGCTTCGCAGTTTTTTTCTTTTAAAATGATATTCGTTTAGTATAGCAGCTTCATTCAGAATATGGCGGATGCCATCTTCATTCTCTTCCGCTTCGGCCACGCTATGAAAGGTAATCGACTTTACATGCTTGCGTCCTTTAAACTCCAACATCTTGGCATCGTCAGAGAGTTCGTATCCTTTTGTAAAGGCAAATTCAACGCCCTCCGGCAACGGATTGAGGTAACACAACTGTCCATAGAAATAGAAATGCGGCACCTTGTTGCTCATCTTTTCCTCCACGTGCCGCCCCAGGTCCATCACCCACGACCGAAGAATGGTCATGATTTCACGATTCGGTTCCTGGCTTTCAGCGATGAAACGTGATACTATCATATTGCAAAAATAACTTTCTCTGTGTTCATTGTATAGGTCTGCTAAAAGAATCGTTCCCCAGCAGCAGACTATATGTGAAAAGACGGCACCATGTACCTATGAGACACGATCGATAATTACCGGGCATGGAAATAGTATAAATAATAAAAAAGCATGCTGAAAACAGAACCAATGTACGCTGGTTCATGTTTAATAACTCACATCGGAGGTCCTTATGGTTTTTGCTGATGATATTCGGAAAACAATTTTAAAACTTGCTGATGAGCGTGGCGCTGAAAAAACGTTTTGCCCATCGGATGTAGCGCAGGCCATTGATCAAAAAAACTGGCAGATGCTGGTTGACCAGGTTGAACTTGTCGCCACTACACTTATACAGGAAGGCAAACTTATCGCTACCGACAAAGAACCCTTCCGGTTCAGAAAGAAATAGAATAGGACAATTCCTGTCCGTTCTCATTAATAATCTCTTTACGATTTGATAACACCTATACTTTTGCGCTCTGCAGCGAAAATGGAATTTTTAAGCTGTGGATCCGGAGCGCTCCGATATTATACTTTTCAAACAGATACAGGCCAACGATCGCCTGGCACTTAACACGCTGTTTACCCAATACTATGAAAAGCTCTGCCGGTTTGCCAACACATACCTGCGCCACGCAGTCGAAGCTGAAGAAGTAGTTGCCGATGTATTTGTATACCTCTGGAAGAACCGGCACCAGCTCACGATCGAAAAAAATCTCAAGGCATACCTCTATATCGCTGTAAAGCATGCTGCCCTTGCTGTGTTGAAAAAGCAGCAGCCGTTGTACGAAGACCTTGATGATATACTTTTGGAAACCGACTTTGCTGACTTTACTACACCGGAGCAGGCGCTTGTGCAAAAAGAACTTCAACACCATATAGACGTTGCTATTGGCGCCTTGCCACACCGTTGTAAGCAGGTTTTTATGATGAGTCGGTTTGACAACTTAACCTACCGGGAGATCAGCGAGATATTGGACATCTCCGAGAACACAGTAGAGAACCATCTTGTAAAAGCTCTGAGTCATTTACGCAAAGCGCTCAGGCAATACCAGCATCCGGAAAATCACGCGGGTGCGTTAACAGAAGCTTAACTTTTTGATAATACCGGGCACTGGTGGGGTGGCGGCTATAATGATCTCTTCTAGTATAGTAAACCAAATGCTATGCAGGAGAAAATCCCGACAAACCTTATTGTACGTTACCTCTCTGAAGAAGCTACCGAACAGGAAAAGAAAGAATTACTGGATTGGGTAGCCGAAGATATATCGCATCAGAAAATATTTCAGGAATGGTCTGCTTCCTGGGAGCAGGCTTCTCAAAGCAGATCTCAATTCGATCTGCCATCAGCGCTTCAGAAACTCAATTACCGGATTGATGTACACGAAGAAGAGCAAAAGAAAACCCGAACGCTGTCGTGGCAAAAAATTGCTGCATCGCTTGCTATATTTATCGCAGCCGGTATTGCCATTTATGTACTCGGCAAATATTCAGAGTCACGGTCAGAAGAACTTACCTATACTGAACAACACGCAGCGGCAGGCAAACAGGTTAGTATAAAATTAAGCGATGGTTCCATTGTTCAGCTCAATTCAAATGCCTCTCTGAAATACCCGGAGACATTCAAAGGATTTAAGCGCGAAGTATATTTAACCGGAGAAGCGTTTTTTGAAATCGAAAAAGATTCACTCCGTCCTTTCATTATCCATACCGGAGAATTTTCCACGCACGTACTCGGTACTTCATTCAATGTAAATGCAACCGGTGATAATATCATTGTGAGTGTTGCTACCGGAAAGGTGCGTGTTATACAAGGCGACAACATGCAGGTGTTATTACCGAACGAGAAGGTTAAATACTCGCGCACCCATCACACCATGCTGAAAGAACCGGCCGATCTCGAAAAAGAACTCGCCTGGAAAAACCGCACACTTATATTGGAAGACGAATTGCTTGCAGACGCAGCCAGGAAAATCGAGCAACGATACGGTATCACTATACATTTCAAAAACGACAACATCCGACAGTGTCGCATCACTGGCAAGTACAAAAATGAACCCATTGAAAATGTACTCCGGGCCATCAGCTATACAACCGGTATACACTATAGCATAGCAGGAAAAACTATTACGCTATCCGGCAAAGGCTGCTAAGACTAAAACTTAATCGAACGAAAATAACCTGAACCCTTATGCATACAAAATTACAGATTTGTATTTCGAAGGCGCGAAATTTTACCTTGTATACCTTAACAGGGATTGCGCTACAATGTTTACTGCTCAATGTTCTGTTTGCCAGGAGCGGCACAGCACAAAACATCTATGATGTGAAGCTTCATCTTGAAGTAAAAGACAAAACGCTGAAAGATGTATTTACCATCATCGAACAAAAAACAGAATTTACGTTTACATACAGCAGCAAGAAAGTAGATCTTACCAAAAAGATCACACTCGATGGTCATCATACAAACCTCGGACAAATCCTCGAAGCAATTGCTGCACAGGCGCGTGTTGCCATTCAGCAGATGGACAATTTGCTATTGGTAAAATCCAGTCACACAACTAGTGCTGCCGTGAAGCCTGCCGCAGCTGGTGCTGTCCGCGGACGCGTGATTGATGACCAATTCAAATCAGTTTTGCCAGGAGCCACTATATTCGAGAAAGGAACCAATAACGGAACCACCTCTGATGTTAACGGAGAATTTTTTCTGCGTGTACCCAGTGGTGATATTGAGATCGAAGTAAGCTATATAGGCTTTCGGAAATATACTGAAGTAGTAAATGTACCGGAAAATGGTGTTGCTGACGTTGAACTTAAAATGATAGGCGATGCCACGCAACTGCAGGATATAGTAATTACCGGTGTATTACAAGGGCAACAGAAAGCATTGAACCAGCAGAAGACAGCAGACAACATTAAAAATGTAGTGAGTGCTGACCAGATCGGTCGCTTTCCCGATCCCAATGTAGCGGAAGCATTGCAACGTGTACCCGCTGTAAATATTGAACGAGACCAGGGTGAAGGCCGCTATGTATTGGTGCGTGGTCTTGCACCGCAGTTCACCAACATCAGCATCAACGGTGAGCAGATTCCATCGCCTGAAGCCAGTGTACGTTATGTCGCGTTGGATGCTGTACCGGCCGATCAGCTTTCATCGATCGAAGTAAGCAAAGCCATTACACCGGATATGGATGGCGATGCTATTGGCGGTTCCGTAAACCTGATTACGCGTACTGCACAAACCGAGAACATCAGTATAAATGCATCCGGTCTTGTCGGGTATAACAATATAAATGGCAAAGCAAACCTCCAGGGATCACTGGAGCTAAGTCAGCGTTTTTTAAACAACAAGCTTGGCATCATGCTAAACTCCAGCTACTACGAAACAGAACGTGGTTCTGACAACTGGGAACGTGATGATAATGCATTTGAGTCACGTGATTATGAATTGACCCGCACACGCCTTGGATTAAGCAGCACCATTGACTATAAGTTCAACGACAAGAACGAAGTATATTTCCGAACACTCTACAATCGCTTTACCGATCGCGAAGAAAGAAGACGCTATATTTTTAATCCGAATGTTGATGACTCTCCATTTGAAGACAACGAAATTGAACGCCTCACAAAAGACCGCCTGGAAAAACAGATTGTAACCAGTTTCAACCTGGGAGCTAAACATACACTCGCCAAGATCAATCTCGACTACGAAGTGTCTTATTCAGAAGCTATTCAGGATACACCGTTCGACATTGAGATCGGAAGTGTTGGTGAAGTAGATCAAATGTCAATCGACTTTGATACCAATCCAAAGTTTCCATCTTTCATTGTAGACGACCTGCCGCATACAAGCTCGCAAAATATATACCTCAACAATTCCATTTATGAATTTGACGAGGCAACGATGGGCAATACCTACGCTAAAGATGTAAACAAAACAGCCAAGTTCAATATTGGTATACCTTATAAAGCCGGCAGCAGCGATGGACTTTTCAAGTTCGGAGGAAAAGTTCGTCTGAAAGAGAAGCGTTACGACATCACCGAAAATGTATTCAGTTATACAGGATCTGACGATCTTACGCTTGATCAATACGAAGGCGGCAAAGTAGACGACAATTTCCTAGATGGCAAATATACCCTGCGCGCCAATGCCGACCCGGAAAGATTTATACGGTACTTCAATGCCAACCCCGGCAATTTCGAATTATCGGTAGAAGACAAACTCGCTACAGAAGCAGCGGAATCATACACTGCAAAAGAAGATGTATATGCAGGGTATATGATGACCAAGCTGCAACTGAACAAACTGATGGTGTTGGGTGGCTTCCGCTTCGAACATACCAAAGTAGACTATAAATCGTCAACCGTTGTAAATGAAAGTGAAATTATACCAGAAGAAGGAAGCACAGACTACAGCTTCTTTTTGCCACAACTGCACGTACGCTATAACGTAAACGACAACACCAACCTGCGCATGGCTGTAACACGCAGCTATGCCCGTCCTAACTTCAGCGATATTATACCGGCTCAGGAAATAAACATCAACGAACGTGAAGGCACTATTGGTAATTCGCAGTTAAAACCCGTTGGTGCTACGAACATCGATATACTGGCTGAAAAATATTTTGGCAGTGTCGGTATAGTATCCGGTGGTGTATTCTACAAGCGTCTTACCGATTTCATTTTCAACCGCAGATTCGAAAGCAGTCAATATCCGGGTTCCGATGGACAGATAATTGAAATTACGCAAGCACGTAACGGTGAAGCAGCTTCGCTGTTAGGCTTTGAAGTAGCATATCAACAAAACCTCACGTTTCTGCCGGGTGTTTTGAAAGGCCTGAGTATATATGCAAACTATACGCTTACGTCATCGAACGCTGAAATTCAATCGCGCAACAACAGCAATGATAACGAAGAGATCAGACTGCCTGGCCAGGCGAAGCATGTAGGAAACTTATCGCTGGGTTACGACCTTGGTCGTTTCAACTTCCGCGTAAGCGCAAACTTCAACGGAGAGTATATCAGCGAGATTGGTGGCGATGCGAGCGAAGATCTGTATGTAAAAGACCGCATTCAAATGGACGCAACTACTACAATCACCATCAGTCCGAAGCTGCGTTTCTTTGCGGAATTCCTGAACATCACCAACCAGCCATTCGAAGTATACCAGGGCCAGGAGAACCACTATATCCAGCGTGAATTCTATTCGTGGTGGACACGTGCCGGTCTTAAACTCGATCTATAATCTTAACCTGAACAACACATGAAAAAGCATTTATATACTTTGGCTACAGCCGTAACATTAACAGCCTTTATGAGCTGTGCCGATAATTCGCTGGAAGAAAAACCTAACGATAATAACTTTCCTTTTCAGCTTTTGCTGGATGCTGAAGAAGGCGCGGACCTGGCTGATGCCGAAGACTATAGCATTGAAGTAAAGTTTGCTGATTATTTACCGGATGCTGTACTTCCTGTAAGCAACATCACGATAGACTATACCATCACCGACCTTGAGGATGACATGGTTGATCGTGTAGCCATCGATAAGATTATATACGAAGTCGAAAAAGATGACTGTGTATATGAACGTGAAATCCCTTTTACTGTAAACAACGATGGTCTTTCCGGAACCCTTACGCTTTCGCGTGACGAAGATCTGAAATCTGTACCGACATCATTTGAGGTTATACTCACGCTGCCTGGTGATGATGAAACCAAAGGTAGTTTCAAATTCGAATTGTCGAATCTCAAATCGTCAGAACATGTTATACTGGGTTCACCCAATGTATTTGAGTATGAAGTGCTGGACAATGACGCTGCAGGCGAATGGGAACTTGAGTTCAATAACGAAGAAGAATTCGAAGCGTTCAAAAGTATATTTGCACCGCTGAACACTGACCTCGAAAACATAAACTTCGCAGACATCACCGGAAAAGTAAAAGCTGAATTTGAATTTGAAGAAATGAAATTCGAAATCGAGTTGACCGAAGAGGAAGAAGTTACTACGTGTGAAGATGGCGAGTCTGAAACAGAAATTGAAAATAAAGTGATCGAGATCGAAGCCGAGTACGAAGCGGAAGATGGCGAGTTAACATTGGAAGGCAGTCACGTGATTGTAAATGATGACGGTGTCGAAGAAAAGGAGCTGGATTTTATCATCGAGAGCGAATATGAAATCAATGAAGATGAAGAAACCATAACAATCCATTTCCTGAAAGTTGTAGACGAAGATCACTTCAAAGAAGGCGATGAACTATTCAGCAATGGCGATGGCGTTGGTTTCAACTTTAAAAAAGATTAAACCTAGTATAATTACTGATCGTGCTTTCGGGCGCGATCAGTATAAATCAAGTATATTTTTACAATGAAACGACTACTGATACTTACGGCACCAGCATTTTTATTTATAGCCTGCAAACAGAAAGAAGCATCCACACCGACAGACTATGTGAAAGATTCTATAACAGCCGTTAAACCGGTGTTTGCCTCCGATACCGTGGCTTACGACAGCGATGATCCTGCTTTCTGGATCAACCCGAATGATCCTTCACAAAGCCTGATTATTGGTACCGACAAAGGTGGTGATGCTGGTGACGGTGCCCTATATGTATTTGATCTGAACGGAAAAGAGATCAAATCGAAAACCGTTAAGAACATTAAGCGACCAAACAATGTAGATATAGCATACGGCCTTGTACTGCAGCATAAAAAAACAGATATAGCGGTATGCACTGAGCGCAATACAAATTCCATTCGCGTTTTCAGCTTGCCCGATATGAAGGCAATTGACAAGGGCGGTATACCGGTATTTGAAAATGATTCGTTGCGCGCACCAATGGGTGTTGCACTGTACACGAACCCTGCCGATGGAAAGATATATGCTATTGTCGGCAGAAAGTCGGGGCCTACCGATGGAAGCTATATCTGGCAGTACCTGTTACAGGATGATGGCAACGGAAATGTAACTGGCAAACTGGTGCGCAAATTCGGAAACTATAGCGGCAAAAATGAAATCGAATCAATAGCCGCTGATAATGAATTGGGATATATATACTATTCTGACGAAGGCGTGGGTATTCGCAAGTACTACGCACATCCCGATAGCAGCAATACAGAACTCGCACTCTTCGGCACTACAGGCTTTACTGACAATCATGAAGGTATATCCATCTACAAATTTACCGATGGAACCGGGTATATAGTAGTATCCGATCAGCAGGCCAACCAGTTTAATATATTTCCACGCGAAGGAAAAGACAGCAAGCATAATCATCCGCTGATAAAAACGGTAAAGACATCCACTGTTGAGAGCGATGGAAGCGAAGTTACCAGCATAGCTTTGCCTGGATTTCCGCACGGATTATTTGTGGCCATGAACGATGATAAAACATTTCAGTTTTATCGCTGGGAAGATATAGCCGGCAGCGAATTGCGATCGGCCCAATAAAAATTAAGCAGATTCACTCACGGGAAAGTATAAAACAAATTCAGCACCTTCATTTACTTTCCCGTGAGCGGATACAAACCCGAGGTGGTTTGTCATGATCCGCTTCACAATGGTAAGTCCTATTCCCTTACCGGTATATGCTGATTGCTGCGAGTGCAACCGTTGAAACAAATTAAACATCCTCCCGGCAAATTCATTGTCGAACCCGATACCATTATCGCGCACTATAATTTTAATATAGCGCTGACTGTCATACCGTATCTTGAATTTCTCTTTCATTTCCTCCGCAGTAGCATGCTGCGTTAGTATAAATATTACCGGGGGTACATTTTCCTTCGAAAATTTTACAGCGTTGTCAAGCAGCGAATGGAACAGCAGATTTAATTGCGAGCGATATCCCGTTATCTCCGGCAAACGTAAATCAATCGAGAGCTTTACATCTTTAGCAGTAAATATATCTTTCAGTTCGTGCTGTACTTCCTCCACAACTTCCTTTAACGACACGCGCTGCGATTCCTCCTTGAGCCCAACCAGTTGCGTAAAATTCATCAGGTCTTCTACCAGCTCATGCATTCGCGTTGCCGAAAATTGCAAACGCTCTACCAATCGTTGTGTCTCGGCAGGTGCATCGTCATAGCGCATCTTCAACATATCGCTAAAGGTTAGAATCTTCCGCAGCGGTTCCTGCAGATCGTGTGACGCTGCAAATGTAATTTGTTCCAGTTCAGCATTGGCCTGATTAAGCTCAGTGATCTTTAGTTCCAGTTCCCGCTGATAACGAAATCGCCTCGACAACTCCCGGATAATGAGCAGGAAGGTAATGATGAACACAACGAACGAGAACGTAAATATTACAACGGAGTAGTTAGACGAAGCCGAGCCATACGAGTCTTTTATCTTTCTGCGCGTTACCAGCAAACGCTTCTCTTCCTTCTCTATATCTTTCAGAATAGCTTCACACTCTTCCATCGCTTCGCGGCCGGCCCGCAGCCGTTTCTCAAACAACGTCCGATCGAGTTTATGAAGTGTCGTGCTCTCTTCCAGTATATCTATCCTTCGCGCAATTATATAACCGAGGTCCTTCAGTTTCTTTTGTTGCGCTGGGTTTTCGTTCGTAAGCCGGAGCAGGTTGCTGAAGGATGCGCGCACCGCGTTGAGTCGATCTTCGAAAGGTTTTATAAAAAGGCTGTCGTTGGTGAGCAGGAATCCGCGCTGGCTGCTTTCCATTTCCTTGAAATAGTTTTCGAGGTTCTTCAGTTCGTGCAACACTTCGTGGGTACGTTCGATCCAGGTGATGGAATAATTATAGCGCAGCAACCGGGTATAAAAGTTGAACCCTATTCCAAGCAGGATTACGAGGGAAACGAAAAAAGCTAAGTAGGTTATTATAACGGACTTACGCATAGAATAGATTAATTTCTACAAAATGAGCAACATTTTCCACAATCCTCCTCACCAACTCTTGACCTCTTTATTTTTAGAAATTACATTTGCTTGAAAATCAGAATCTTAAAAAAATTTCCACGGGCGAAAAAGTTTGGTTTTAGGGTTGCATATAGGTTTTAATATTTAAACCAAAACCATTGGCTATGTTACGTCAGAATCTAACGCAGAAGCAACAGCTAAAAATAAATCCTCAGCAGCTTCAGATGCTTGAGCTCTTTCACTTAACAAGCTTACAACTTGAGCAACGAATAAAAAACGAATTGGAGGAAAATCCGATCATCGAGGAGAAGGATAATTCTGATGAGATAGAAACTACCAACAGCAAAGAAGAAGTTCAGGAGTATCAGGATTGGGATGAATATGGCTACGATGATATACCCGACTATAAAACTGAAAACAGACAGTATTATCAGCAGGAAGAAATGCCGGATAGGCCTATCGTTGCGGGCCGCGATTTCAAGGTAGATCTTGAAGAACAGCTTTCCGCTATAAAACTTTCCGAAACAGATGAAGCCTTCGCACAATTCATCATCGGAAACCTAAACGAAAAAGGATTTCTCGAAACACCTCTTGAAACACTCGCGGAAGATTTCTCTCTCAAAACCATGAAGTGGATTGAAGGAGAAGACGCTGAAAAATTACTACACGTTATACAAAGCTTTGAGCCCGCTGGCGTAGGTGCCCGCGACATTCGCGAGTGCATGATGCTGCAACTGAAACGCATGAACACAAAGTGCCCGGATGTAAAAGCCGCACTCACTATTTTAGAAAGACACTATGATGATTTGAAAGCACGCAACTTCGAAAAGATAGAGAATGCTTTACAAATAGATGAAGAAGAATTACGCATGGTGCTGGAGATGATGGGCGCTCTGAATCTCAACCCTATTGGCAGCACTGAAGAAAGAACATCAGCCGATACAATTATTCCCGATTTCTTTATTACCCATCGTGAAGATGGTATGGAAGTAGGTCTTACCAATCAGCGCTCTGCCAACCTTGTTATCAGCAATCGCATGAAGGCAATGGTAAAAGAAGCAGAGAAAGGTAAAGATACACGCACCTTCCAGTATCTGAAGAGCAAGCTCAGTTCTGCAGAATGGTTTGTTAACGCTATACGTCAGCGTGAGACAACCATGCTCAACGTTATCAATGCTATTGTCCAATATCAGTTTGATTATTTTCAGGATGGAGATAAGTCACAACTCAAGCCAATGATCCTGAAAAATATAGCCGAGATGGCCGGGGTAGATATATCTACGGTGTCACGCATTACCTGCAACAAGTACATTCAAACACCCTTTGGAACGATTTTATTAAAGAGCTTATTTAGCGAAGGTATCGAGAACAAGAGCGGTGCTGTGATCAGCAACAAAGTTATCCAGAAAGAGATTGAGGAAGTTATTAAGTGCGAGGATAAGAAGTCACCATACTCTGATCAGCAATTAGCATCGCTGCTCGCAACGCGCGGCTTCAACATTGCAAGACGCACGGTTACCAAATACCGCGAGCATCTTCAGATACCCGTTGCTCAGATGCGGGCTTTCTGGGCGTAATTTTTTTGAGTAATTATAGGTGTAGTTATTTTTAAAAATATATGGCTGAAAAAATATTAATCATTGATGATGATAAGGACATGTGCCTTGTTCTAAAACGCTTTTTGTCTAAACACGGCTTCGAAGCAATTGAGGCAAACAGCGGTAAAAAGGCATTGGAAATATTGGAGGGAACAAATCCGGATCTTATTCTCTGCGACTTCAAGCTGGAGGATATGGATGGTACCACCATTCTTAAGAATATAAAAGATAAACTTCCGGCAGTGCCTGTAATCATCATTACAGGCTATAGTAATATAAAGACCGCTGTAGAGGTAATGCGCCTCGGAGCGATAGACTATGTAACAAAACCATTATTGCCAGATGAGATACTCGTTACTATAAAACGTGCACTGAAAGAACCGGCTCCTGTTGTAACACAGGTAGCACCTGCCAACACCGAAGAATACAACGGCAGCAGAACGCAGGCATCAAACGGTAAAAAAGGTGAAGTAAATCAAACCTATATATTCGGCAACAGCCCGGACTTCAAAAATATACTTAACCAGATAGACCTGGTTGGTCCTACAAACTATAGTGTTATCATCTATGGCGAAAGCGGTAGTGGCAAAGAAGCTATAGCACAGGAGATACACAAGCGAAGCAAGCGTGCCGATAAACCTTTTATCGCGATAGATTGCGGAGCACTTTCTAAAGAACTTGCCGGAAGTGAATTGTTCGGTCATGAAAAAGGATCATTCACCGGAGCTGTAGGTCAGAAGATAGGAAGTTTTGAACTCGCCAACGGAGGCACTATACTACTGGATGAAATTGCCAACCTTCCGTACGATGTTCAGGTATCGTTACTTCGAGTAACGCAGGAAAGAAAAATGAAACGCGTAGGCGGTACAAAAGATATAGACCTGGATGTGCGCATTATCGTAGCAAGTAACGAAAAGCTTTGGGATGCCTGCCGTGCCGGTAAATTCCGCGAAGATCTTTACCATCGCTTCAACGAATTCCAGATCAACGTTCCGCCATTGCGCGAACGCAAAAACGATGTCATGATATTCGCTAATCACTTCCTTAATATTACTAACCAGGAGCTTGGTAAAAATGTAAAAGGATTTACACCGGAAGTTGAAACGATTTTCCAGAACTATGTGTGGCATGGCAACCTGCGTGAGTTGAAAAATGTTATCAAGCGCGCTACACTATTAGCGGATGGAGATTTTATAGATGTAAAGAGTATACCGTTTGAAGTTTCAAACTATACGAAGCTTCAGTTCGATAACAGCGGTGCAGATACATCAGCTCCTATAGCTTCTCCTTACATGGACTCCGGCTTACCGCCAACACCAAGTTATACACGGCCTATCATTAAAGAGACAGGTTTAAAAGGAGCCGGTATAGATGCTGAATATGAAATTATACTCGAAGCGCTGAAGCGTGTAAACTTCAACAAGAGCAAGGCAGCGAAGCTTTTAAAGATCGATCGTAAAACACTTTATAATAAAATCAAGCAATACAAAGAACTCAACAACATTGAGTTTCACCATGAAGTATGAGTGAGCACATTCAATACTTAAAAACGTTGTTTGAAGCCGGTGAGAACCGGGAAACTTTTGATGAAAAAATAGCTGACTTCTTTCCCGCCATCATCTACATTTATGATGTTGATACGAAACATATTTCGTTCCTCAACAAGAAGGTTCATGATTTTCTGGGATTCTCCCACGAAGATATCGGTGGTGATCTAAATGAGCTTATTTTCAAAGAGGATATAGAACTCGTTCGGCGCGAGCTGGATAAGTTCTATACTTTACAAAATGATGAGTCGTATTGCTATAACTGCAGACTCAATCACAAAAAAGGTTACTGGCGCTACTTCCGCACCCACGGTTCAGTTATACGCAGAACGGAAAACGGTCTGCCTGCTTCATTCCTGTTTATAGCACAGGATATAACAGACGCTCAAAAAAATGAAGAGGAGATAAAAGCTGTTCGCAGTTTAATTGAAGAAACCGAAGAGCTTCTGCAATTGGGCAGCTGGACATATACTATAGCTGATCAGAAAATTACCTGGACAAAAGGTTTATACCAGTTATTCGAATATGAGCAAGACGATCTGCCTGCCGTCACCTATGATTTTTATGTAGACCTCGTATCGGCTGAAGACCTGGCTTCATTTGAACTTGCATTGCAAAATGCAATCCGTGCGAACTCTGGTTTTGAACATGAGTACCAGGTAAAAACCAAAACAGGTGCTATCAAGATTGTCTCAACCAAAGCGAAAGTAGTGACTGATGCTTCCGGCAATCCGCTAAAGGTTGTCGGTATAACGCGCGATGTTACCAGACTGCGAAATTTCGAACGCGACCGTGAGCGAAGCATTCGCGAGCTGAATCGCTCGAACAAAGAGCTGGAAGAGTTTGCCTATATCGCATCACACGATCTGCAGGAACCTATTCGGAAAATATCAACTTTCGGTGAACGTCTCAAAGCCAAATTTTCAGATAGATTAGGAACCGATGGTTCGCTATACCTCGAACGCATTATGGCATCGGCTGAGAACATGCGCATGTTGATTGACAACCTGCTGGAATTCTCGCGTACTACCCGAAGCTCGCATGCATTTGAGTGGATCAATTTGCAGGATGTTATTACTGCTGTAAAGACGGATCTTGAACTGAAGATCGAAGAGACCAATGCGACCATCATTACAACGGCAATGCCCCGACTGGAAGCAGTGGCGTCTGAAATGAAGCAGCTCTTTAACAATCTGTTGAGCAACGCTATTAAATTTCGAAAGTCTGCCCTTGCACCAATTATAAAAATAACCGGCACCAAAACTACCAAGAGCGAAAAAGAAGAGCATCACCTTCCGGTCGATAAAGAATTTTTCAAGATACAGGTAAATGACAATGGTATAGGTTTCGAAGAAGAATATGCCGACCGTATCTTTCAAATCTTTCAACGACTGCATGGTAAAGCTGAATATCCAGGCTCTGGTATAGGACTAGCCATTTGTAAAAAAATTGTCGATAATCACAATGGTATAATGTACGCTGAAAGTAAGCCCGGTTCCGGTGCTACTTTTGTTGTTATACTGCCCGAGAAACAATCATAACCTGACCCATGTCAACTACCGCACAGGCTACACGCATTTTAATTGTAGACGATGATGAGGACGATTTCATCATTACCAGCGACTATATAAAAAGTATTGAAGGCGCCTATTTTGAAATTGACTGGTGCTCTACCTATGCGCGAGCCGTAGAACATATACGCACCTCCGAACATGATCTATACCTTGTTGATTACCGTCTCGGAATTAAAACAGGTTTGGACTTGCTCAAGGAAGCCATACAATTAAACTGTGAGCAACCTATAATTTTGCTAACAGGTAAAGGTAATCGCGCGGTAGATAAGGAAGCCATGGTAGTGGGTGCGATGGATTACCTGATAAAGTCTGAGTTGAATACGGAGAAATTGGAACGCAGCATTCGCTATTCGCTTGAACGTTCCGCTTCGCTCAAAGCACTGCGCGCCAATGAACGAAAGTATCGCAGCATTTTCGAACGTTCCAAAGATGCCGTATTCATTACAGACGAAGCACTGCGTTTTAAGAATGTAAACACCGCTACGGCCGAACTATTGGGCTATACGCACGAGGAACTTTCGTTGCTTTCACTCTATGAGCTTATTACAGAAGGTAAAGATGGTGTACAGGAGAGCCTGGAGCAGGCACGCGAAGTAGACGATGCCGAAATAGTACTCATCAACAAACAAGGCGAAAAGAAATACTGTATACTCTCGGCTACACAGGAGATTGACAATACCGGTGCGCCCTATGTACAAGGCATCATTCACGATATAACAAATTTGAAGCGCGCTGAGAAGGCGGCATTGCAGGCCGAGAAGTTAGCCGCTACAGGAC
>CBIHOZ010000148.1:0-18539 GCA_966211525.1 uncultured Chitinophaga sp.
AACTATACACAACAGATAATCTTATCCCTCATCAAAGACGACCTCATCAACAATAAGCTCATCAACGGATTAAATACGCTTGGGCTTAGTGCGGGCGACTATCACTTGCACCTAAGCGAAACGATTTTGAACCTCATCGGTCTCGATACGGAGAACGATGCCATCCACGACCTATATTTCAACCTCACCCAACAAAGCGAAACCCTCGATCTCACCGACATCACCAACCGCGAAAAACAATTAACCCGACTGGCCACCGAAATATATAGTGAGCTGTTGAAACAAAAGCAGTAGGTTGCACACTAAAATAGAAGTCTGTCGTTTAGTATTTTTTATAGTTTTAGAATCTCCGCATGCGCTTATCTTTTTTCATTGCGTTCCTGTTTTTTACGAACGTTTTACTCTACGCACAATCCTATACCGGCAAAGTAGTAAAGATATCCGATGGCGATACCTTTACGATACTGCTGGATAACAAGCAACAAATGAAGATCCGTCTTCACGGAGTAGACTGCCCCGAAAAAGGACAAGACTTTGGCACGGTAGCGAAAGAGTATATATCCAGTCTCATAGCCGGTAAATCTGTAACCATTCTGCCTACCAAGAAAGATCGCTACGGCCGCACCGTTGCCATTGTAAAAGTAGACACCACCAATGTAAATGAATCGCTGCTTCGCGCAGGTTTAGCATGGCACTATAAAGAATACGATAACACACCCCGCTGGGCCGACCTCGAACACCAGGCAAGAAACCACCATCGTAAAATATGGTCAGCTAAAAACCCAACGCCTCCATGGCAGTGGCGCAAGCGGAAGAAGAGTAAAACTTTAGGATAATCCTCCACCGAAATGCGAGAATCCTTGTGAGAATTCAAACACACCTTTAGCCGCCTTCTCAAATTCCTTTTTCAGCTCATCAGAAACAAAAACATATTGGTTGGAAAAAACCAAAATCTTTAGTCCGCGGCTATCCATCTTACAAATTGAATCGGGCGTTATTTCGTTCTTGATTTTAACTTCTATATAATTATCGAATGTTATCTTTTTGACATTATCATATATAGTCACCGGTGCGTATATAACCTGTTCTTCGAGTATGTCCAACACCGAACTGAATTTTCTATCGAACAATATATAGTCAGCATTTGTAAGAAGTACAGCCGGCTCGCCCGCGCGAACTACTCTGAACTCCCTTTCACCGGTTCGCCAGAGCATGAGAAAAGTCAAATCTACTAAGGACAAGTGCCAGATTTGCATAAGCTGTTTTAAATTTCAATTTGTAAGTTTCTATCAAATCCGTTATACGGTTCATCAATATACCCGTGTGGATTGCAAAGCACGGTTGTGTTACCAACGGTATATCTTGCCGGTTCATGAATGTGACCGTGAATCCAAAAGTCAGGTTTGTACTTTACTATCGTTGCCTCCAGATTCGAAGCATACGCTGACGACAGCACGTTGGTTCGATCTTTCTCCGAAACAGATTGTATACTGGGTGCATGATGCGTTACCACTATATTCTTTTTTGTAGAAGTCGACTCTAGACTTTCCTCCAGCCACTTCATAGACGACCGATGTATAACATACGTATCAACGGAACGAAGCTTTGAATACGAGGGATCTCTGCGAATCATTTTGTAATCATTCATCTTCTCCTGACATATACTTCCGTTAACGCGTGAGTCGCCCAGCAACTCAAAGTTAGTCCAGAGTGTTGCCCCGTGAAAAGTTATATCACCAATCACAACGGATCTGTTTTCCAACACGTGCACATTTGTATTCTGCGATAACTCTTCTATTTTACGAAGCGTCTTGGGATAACTGCCTTTATAGTATTCGTGATTCCCTAAAATATACACCACAGGAATGTCCTTGATTGTTGATAAAATCCACTCGACTCCTTTTACCCCGAGGTTCACATCACCTGCTAATACCACAACATCGGCACCGGCAAAACTTAACTCAGTATATCCGAACTCCTGGTGCAAATCGCTTATCACTTGAATCTTCATGCGAGATACTTAAACTGGCAAAAGTAAAACTACGTTGCCGTTCTTATCGCATATTTTATTATTTCGTCACTTCAACCAGCCGCGAATATTCGCCATCACCCCATTGCACAGAGGGAGGACTTGTAGCACGATCCCACACAACGGTTCCGTTATATGTTATTTTCTTGAGCACGATGGAGATAAAGCTATCTGTATACTTTTTATCGATATAGGTTTGCACGGTGTCTACATTATGGCTGTCCTTTAGTTGCCATTGAATGAGTGTTGTAGTTGTTTGGGACTGCTCACCGGTTCCTTCATCGGCAAACACCATCATACCATACTCACCGTTTGAATTTTGAACGATCACAAAATTTCGCGATGCATCTAAGTTGGGGCGGTATAGCTCCGTTTTTACACCGTTCTCCAGTCGGTATAGTCTGATACTATCTTTTGCGTAATAACCTGTGGTGGCGGAGTCGAACAGGTTTTCACCGCCAGCGTTTTTCACGAGCATGTAAAAGTTAACATCCACAACGGTGCTTCCGTGTTCACTGCACGATAAGAGAATTGCAGCCGCTGCAACCAACATCATTTTAAAACTTGATTTCATGCTATCGGGAATAATTGATTGCTAAATAATCACAAATCTGATTCTTTCTGTTAAGTACATTTTAAATTTTTCAGCGGATGCGTTTTTTCTGTCTTAAACCGGGCAATTCTTACGAATAAACAGATAACGGATAACGATTAACGACCGTCCTCCATTTCAGCTACAACAAGGTCCGTTTTGGCTACACGATTCGTCTGTGGTGCTTCGACTTTTGTTGTATAAAGTTTAAAACACAAATCAATCATGAAAACGATTTTTATTACAGGCGCTTCTACAGGCCTCGGTAAAGCAGCAGCTAAATTATTTGCGTCACGCGGTTGGAAGGTTATTGCTACCATGCGTAAACCTGAAAATGAAACAGAACTAGACAGTATAGCCAACGTTACACTGCTTCCATTGGATGTTACCAACCCGGAGCAGATCAAAGAAACTACACAGAAGGCTATAGCATCGGGAAACATTGATGTGGTGTTTAATAATGCAGGCTATGGATTGATCGGTCCGCTGGAAGCTATAGCTGACGAACAGATCGTGCGACAACTCAATACGAACCTGCTGGGTGTGATTCGCGTTACGCAGGCATTTATACCCTACTTCCGCGAGAAAAAAAGCGGCCTGTTCATAAACACCACTTCTATGGGCGGACTCCTCACCTTCCCGTTCAGCTCTATATACCACGCTACCAAATGGGCGCTGGAAGGCTGGGCCGAAAGCATGACGTTTGAGTTAACCAAACTTGGTATAGGTATAAAAACGGTTTCACCGGGTGGTATAAAAACAGACTTCCTGAATCGCTCGCTCGAAATGCCATCGCACCCTGCGTATGATCCATGGGTATCTAAAATGATGGGTGCCATAAATGAAGACTCGTTTAGCACAGCCGAACAAATTGCCGAAGTGGTATACGAAGCAGCAACAGACGGACAGGACAAGTTACGCTATGTAGCCGGTGAAGATGCCAAGACGCTCTACGCACAACGTCTGCAGGTTGGTGATGAGCTGTTCAGAAAACATATGGCGCAGATGTTTTTAGGATAAAGCTGTGAGTTTTGAGCTGTGAGCTGCGAGGAAAAAAAATGCAGCAGAAAAGTAAAATCAAAACTATATTTATACTGTGAAAAAAGAAGAACCTTATAAGTTCACTTCTATATCAGACTTACACCGGGTGCTGGGGCTGCCCAAGCCCTTGCATCCGCTGGTAAGTTTGGTTGACAATGCGGCTATATCTATCGAGAAGCAAAACCTGCCGTCATCATTCCTGCTTGATTTTTACAAGGTGTCGTATAAGAAAGGTCTCAACGGCAAGATGCGATACGGGCAGCATTATTATGATTTTGATGAAGGGGGTCTGGTGTTTACATCGCCCAATCAATTGCTTGCAGTAACGGACGACACGCAATACTATGGCTATTCATTGCTGTTTCATTCGGACTTCATTCGTAATTATCCGCTAGGCAAAACGATTAAGAACCTGGGGTTCTTTTCCTATTCGGTACATGAGGCGTTGTATCTGTCGGATAAAGAACGCGCGATCATCGTCAATGTACTTTCAAATATAGGCGAGGAGTTGCAATCGCCGATTGATGAGTTCAGTCAGGATGTAATCGTAACACAAATCGAATTGCTGCTAAACTATAGCAACCGTTTTTACAAGCGTCAGTTCATTACACGTAAAGCCGTGAGTCATGATTTGCTTACACAACTGGAAGATATACTCAACAACTATTTCAACAACAACACGGCTTCGGTAAAAGGATTACCAACGGTGCAATACCTGGCCGATCAGCTAAATGTATCGTCTCATTATTTAAGCGACATGTTGCGTACGTTAACGGGACAAAATGCGCAGCAGCATATTCACCAGAAATTGATTGAGAAAGCAAAAGAAGTGCTTGCTACCAGTACCCTCTCCGTTGCGCAGATTGCATTTCAGCTGGGGTTTGAACATCCGCAGTCGTTTAACAAGTTGTTTAAAAAGAAAACGAGTCAGTCGCCCCTGGAATTCCGGCAGTCTTTCAATTAAATCTGAATTCTTTTCCAGGTTGTTCCGTTTCGTACAAGACAATGCCATTAGCTTCCGCTAGGTTTAACGGCATATTGTTATCTTTATCAAACGGTATGAAGTATCAGGAATTTACACCCGGTGAACATCTGCGAGCATTTGTAAAATGCTTCTACGTGTGTGAATATGATACAGACGTTGTGTTTCAGGACATGGCCGTAGCGACAGGGTGCGTGGAGATCATGTTCAACCTGGGCAATGGTTCATTTGAGACAGGTCGCGAAAACAAATTTGATACAACACCCCGGGTAGAGCTCTGGGGACAAATCATCAAGCCGCTGCAGTTCAAATCGCTTGGCAAAAATAAAATGCTGGGCATCCGTTTCTATCCGCATACAGCATCGATGGTGTTGAATGATCACGTTGGTCAATTCAACGATCATGTTACGGACCTCACTTCCGTAGATAGTATAGAAATAAGACAACTCCATGAGCAGCTATTAAACACATCGTTAGTCCGAGAGCAACTGGCGCTGCTGGAAGCATTTCTACTGAAGAAAGTATATACTTTACAAAAGAAGAATTCCAAATTCGGGCTTGTTCACAATGTGATCAACGAAATGAAGAACGAAGACTTCAGCGACACTATACAAGACGTTGCATTTCGGTATGGTATAAGTTCGCGTTATCTTCAAAAGTTATTTCTGCAATACACCGGTCTCTCGCCCAAGCTATATTATAAAATAAATCGCTTTCAGAAGAGTCTTTTACTGACCAGTAACAAAGAAGAATCGCTCACATCGATAGCGTATCAATCGGGCTACTTCGATCAATCTCATTTTGTAAGAGACTTCAAGTTCTTTACCGGCCTTGCGCCTTCTGCTTTTGATACTGCTGATTCTACGGTGGTGCTGGCAGCAGCAAATCGTTAAATCCAATTGCACGAAGGACACAAAGGAGACACAGAGGATCACAGAGAGAACTTTGTGATCCTCTGTGCCTTCTCTGTGCTCTCTGTGTAATTGGATTTTCATAACGGATAACGATTAACAATTAACGGATAACGTGCTAACAGTTCCGATCTGTACAATTTCCCCGCGCAACGACTCTATACTTTTGCTTCCATAAAACGCAATAAGTATGTCAACACCCTATCAAAAATTCAAATCGCTCCATGCGGCTGACGAGCTATTTCTATTACCCAACGCATGGGATGCCCGTAGCGCTTCTATGTTCGAGGAAAATAAATTCCCGGCAGTCGCTACATCCAGTGCAGCAGTAGCAAACAGTCTTGGTTACGAAGATGGCGAGAACATGAGTTTCGATGACTATACATTTGTCATCAGACGTATACTTTCATCCATCACCATTCCCTTAACGGTAGATATAGAGACCGGCTATGGGAATAGCGACCTGGAAATAGCGGAAAATATACTGCACCTGGCTGACCTGGGAGTTGCCGGTATAAATATTGAGGATTCCGTTATTCACAAATCCGGCCGCAAACTGAAGGATGCCGTCACATTTGCAAAGACTGTTTCTTACATCAAGAATAAACTGAACGCAAGAGGTATAGATCTTTTCATCAACGTCCGTTGCGATACCTATATTCTGAATGTTGACAACAAGCAGAAAGAAACCATTAACCGGCTCAAACTCTATAACGACTCGGGGGCCGATGGTATATTTCTTCCGTTCATCAGTACTGAAAAAGATATAGCAGCGGCCATAGAAAACACAACGCTTCCGCTGAATGTTATGTGCGTCCCGAATCTCCCGGACTTTGATACACTGAACGAACTTGGAGTAAAGCGTGTATCGATGGGACCATTCATGTTTCATAAAGTTTATGGCGAGATAAATCCGCTGTCGAAAGCAATTCTGGCCACGAAAACATTTTCACCTGTACTGGCCTAGAGCGAAATATACTTTTCACCTCAAACACAAATGATATGAATTTACCAACACGAGCCGAAGACGCTCACAAAACACTCGCAGCCGCTTTCAACACCGGCGATGTACAAACAGTATTAAACATGTACGATTTCAACGGCATCATTGTACCGGAGCCCAACAAGCCTGTTTCGGGTCGCGCTGAATTTGAAGAAGCGATTAAAGCTATACTTGCCATCAAAGGTAAAATGGAAATCAAAACGGTATACTGTCTTGAAACCAACGGACTGGCTGTAGGCCGATCAGAATGGAACATTACGGATGGTGATGAGGTAAAAATCAGCTCCAAGGGAATTGAACTGATGAAACAGCAACCGGATGGGACGTGGAAGATTTTGATTGACCATGCGTTTGGGGCGCTCGACCTGAGAGATTGAAAGATTTTAAAATTTCAAGATTGGAAGATTAAAAATTTTAAGATTGAAAGATTAATGAAATTTGAAGATTAACGAAGAGTCGGCATATATATACCAGGCTCTTCGTTGATTTTAGTTTGTACGCTTTTGTGATGGATTATCTTTGTTAGATACCATTCGTTAGTCTTTTATCACTTTTCTGATTATTAAGGCTTTTTGACTTTTTACTTTCAGTATATATAGGCCCGTAGGCAGTGTTGCAATTTTCAGGGTGTGGGTGACGCCATCGAACTTTTCGGTCACAATAGTTTTGCCGGAGCTATCCTGGAGGTCGGCTGTCTTTTCTCCTTCTTTATAGGACAATGGTAATACTATCGTGATCTCTCCGGTGGTGGGATTGGGATGGACTTGTACTGCTTTTTGTTCTTCGGTTTCTTCCAGCAGTATAACGGCTTCGCGTGCTGCTGCTGTCATATTGGTAAAACTCCATTGCTGGTTGTTGCCTCCGTGGTAAGCCCATTGCTGAATGTTGGCACCATCGGCTATAGAGTTGCCCGCGACATCTACAGCTTTGCCGCTGTGTACAGGAGTTATGCGATAGTAGCCACCACTGGTTGGTGTAATGGTAAATTTCTGGTTGTTAGCACCGGTATATTGCCATATATGTATATTGGCGCCATCGGCTGTTGAAACTCCGCTTACATCGAGATTCTTGCCACTGCCGGCACCCACCAGGGTATATTGGTTATTGCCTATATTGGTTACGATCCATTGCTGACAAGCACAGGAATTAGAAGGCCATTGTCTCACATTCGATCCGTTCGCAGTGCCGTTGTTTGCTACCTCCATTACTTTACCACTGTGGCGTGCGGTAACTTTATATATACCATTGGCGGGGCCGGTTGTAGCATTGGTAATCGTTACGTTATCGAAATGCGTTGTATTTACATTCGCGTTGTTAGATGATACTGCGAGTCCAACCAAATATGTACCCGCCATCCCTATCGTGCTTGACCCGACTGTAAACCAGGTAACGCCATCTGATGACTCGTATGCTGTAAATGTATTGCCGGATCGTTGCAGTCGAAACCATGCTGGCACCCAGGTATAATCGTTGCCGCGAATCCACGTCATGTTACCGGCATCGGTGGTGCGTGAACCGAACTCAGCTCTTCGTGTACCGACATCGCCTAACTTCATAATCACAGTCTTGGCATCTGCGTTTAGCGACTCGCGAATCATAACACCTACCTTCTGCGCACCACCACCTCCGTTCCAGTTTATACTGGAGAGTCGTGCGGTAATGATAGCATCGCCGGATGCATTGGTATAGGTATACATGAGTCCATCGGATGCACCCCCTATACCGGTGCCCGACCCACTTACTACAAATGTACCACCGCTTACATTGGCAAAACCGGCAGCGGCTCCGTTTACCGTTCCTATACTGGCGTTGGTCCATCCTGCGGGTAGGCTTCCCGTTGTTATAGGTGTAGCACTCGCTTGTGCAGAATTAGTACTGGTACCGGCCTGGTTTCGCGCAGCTACTACATAATAGTAAGTTGTTCCGTTGGTTACGGAAGCATCGGTATGTTCGCATCGTGTATTGTCAGTCCACGTGGCTATACTGGTATAGGGGCCGCCACTTGCCGTAGCGCGTAATACATCGTAACCGTTGGCTGTATCTCCGCTTCTGTTCCATTTGAGAAATACGCGTCCTACACCCGGTGTTGCTATAAGTCCTGTGGGTACCGGAGGAACGGGTGATGGCGGATATACCGAAGCTGTGCGCGTGAAGGTTAATGTACCATAGCCGAAATGATCGGCACTGCCATGTTCCGGTCTCATCAACTGTGCCATCGCTTGTGTATTGGGTGCACTGAGTCCCTTGCGAACAACGTAGTGATTATAGATCATCTCCCACAACGGCCGATCATCCAATCGACCTCTGCCATTAATAGAAGCCCATCGCTGGTTTGCATTCTGGCAATTGTTATAGGCTGTATACGGAACCGACTTCCATAAATTATACTGTGCAACGTACTCGGCACCTGCCAGCAGTCGGTTGTTGGAATAGCCATAGAGATCAAGTCCCTGGTTCCACGCTACTTCACACGCTGCACCGAGTAGTCCTACGCCAAGTTGTGCATGTTCCTGGTCGCGACCACTCTCCTGCCATTGTCCTAAATTACCAGGATGTATAGTATATACGGCATTCATAATGCTGCCCATGCCGGCACCGCTTTGATAATACGCAACACCTTCATCAAACTTCGCGCGATCATCACACAATACACCGATAGCCATTATAGCTCCTATATTACATGCATCCCAGTTTGCCCAATAGTTAGAAATGCATGCACCGTTATGATTGGTCAGAAAGTTATTACATACAGGGTATAGATAGTTCAGCATCATACTTTTGAAGCGATCAAAATCGGCTGCAGCCCAACGGCTCGGGCTATATATCCGCAGTATCTCGCCAACCAGTGCAAATTCAAATATAGGTATACCACTCAGTCCGGGTATATCTGTACCCGTAGGCACCTGGTTAACCGTGGCAGACCATGCATTGCAGATGCGTATAGCACAATCGATATGCTCGGTGCTGTTCGCTATATATCCGCGGATAGCATTGAGGTATGCAGCGTGTGCATCGCGCGAAGCACGCTGACGACTCGAACCCAGGTTGGCCAACGGTGCAGCATTGTAGGTGCTTTGCGCCATCGGATCTTCGAGGAGTTTATTCCAGCCTGCCAGCCAAGGCTGCGCTCCGGCTGCCACCTGGTTCTTCATACGATCAAGGTCTGCCTGTGTATGCAAACCTCCGGGATGAACAAAAGCCTGTGCACTCACAAGCTCAATAGCCGCTAACGAGACAAACATCAGCAATAAAATTGCTTTCACTTTCTTCAGACTCCATCTGAGTCTGAAAGGATTTAAGTAATTGATTGATCTCATAAAATAGGGATTTGTTATAAGATCAATTTGCCAATAGTACGGGTATCAGAATGTGAATTAAGACTCAAAAACGATAAACCATGAGCCAATATTCAAACGATTGAAATATAATTAACAATCGTTTGAGTTAAGATGTAATAATCGGGAGACGAAGTGCAGGACGCGATTGTGTGGTTAAACTTCTTCCCTGGCATGAGAGGGCTGCTGGTTGCTGCTTCCGGCCGCAAGTTGTTTTTTTTATGAAACCACGTGTCTGGTTATAACATATATAGGATTAACGTCTTGCAGCCTGGAGCCAGAGGCCTGCGGCCGAGTCTCATCGATTATCCGGATACTCATTAATCCAATTGAATCTGCGATTCAACAAGGGAAGATTATCCGGGCTTTTTACGCGAAATACGATTGTTGTTTGCGGATCACCACCGGTCATCGTCATAGTATCGTGGTTGATCTGATAGTTATACTGCGTGGTGATGGTTGAGCCCATCGATGCAAGACTCATGGTACGATGTAACGAATCTACCTGGCAGTTCCAGTATATCGAGCCACCATCCATATATTGAATACTCACTGATCCGGGACGGTGGATATACATGCGTTTCCATCGTCTTGTATCCGTAGTTAATGCTGGAAGCGTATCACCATTCAGTATAAATTCCTGTACATCATATATACCATAGAGAGCGGACCGTTTAGACATCTCCGATAATCCCTGCTGCATGATTACAGCCTGTGCAATATCAAACACCAGGAAGATGCCGATAACAACTGTTTTTACGATAACGTATATATACTTGTCCTTTGCACTTTTATAAGCTGGTTGAACCGGCACGGGAGCGGTGGGTTTGTTCAAAATAAAAAATGCTATCAACCTTTTTACATCCGGCAAAACTAAAATAATGGCGATGACCAGTAAATGCGTTGACAATAACTTGACCGGTATATTATAACAGAAATTCAAAACAACGACATTGCTCATCACAGCGATAGCCACGAGCGCACCGATAAGCCGTGTACGTTTAAAGAACAATAACAACCCTGCTCCTACCTCGGCTAAACCTATAAACATGTTATAGGCTTTGGAGTATCCCATAAACGTCCACATTAATTTCATGGAAGTTGACTCACCATAAGGCTGGAGCAACGTTTCCAGGGACGGGGCCGGAAACTGCGTCTGAATTACTTTAACAAATCCGTATGACAGCAGTACAATTCCCAGGTAATAGCGGAGTGTTATAACAAACCAGTACCAGAATTTTTCATATTCGTTGCGTTTGGAATCGAATATTGTCCAGAGGATTGTTCCGGCAATTGCAATCACGATGAATATAAAAACCAAAACGTAGTTATAGGTTGTATCACCACTTCCATTGGGAAGTATCGTGATCTCATACGGAATTGAAAGAATGTTTGCTCCTACCCAATTAACAGGTGCTAACCATGCCTGATAGTATAGCGCCTGTATCACCTGCGTAAATGGAATCCACCCGAGCGGAAAAGGGAATATATACAGCAGAAAGTAAAGAAAGCCAAAACGAAATATAACTTTGGTGCCTACATGCCAGGATGCCATACGTAAGGTGATTATCTATAAATATACTAATTATGATCTGATCATTTTTCACGTGTCTCATTAAGAGGCTTGTCGCGGCATCATGGGCGGTAAAAATCAAGACGCAGTGCCCCCTTAGACAATACAAAAATCACGAAGAAAAACTTTGCAAGGAATTTAGAGTGAAGAATAGTATTTTAACCGGTAACTAGTATTGATAACCGTGACTATCAAATCATTTATTCAACGAAATATAGCGGGCTATGAAGCAGGCGACTTTATGCTGCCCTTTGGTGTCGAACAACGAACCTTACAAACGCACGCGATTATAACAGACTATAACCAGGTTGAAGACAAGATCATGTTGTTACAGGAAGGCGTAGTGCAGGTTAGTACGCTAAAAGGTGATGAAGAGAAAATACTGGAATTCGTTTTTGCCGGTGAATTCTTTGGTGCCTATACTTCTTTTGTGTTACAGCAGCCTTCGGATGTACAGGTTGTAGCGCTTACTCCCTGCACCATCAGCATTATACAACGGGAAAGTTTTCTCCGTGCCAATCAAACATCGCTGGTGTCCGCGCATTTGAATCTGCATATAGCCAATCAGTTGTTTCTGTCGCGGGCGAGAAGGGAGAAAGACTTCTTAACGCTTTCCGCTGAAGAGCGCTATAAAGTACTTCTGGAGAAAGATCCGGAAGTAGTAAAGCGTTTGCCCGGTAACAAAATTGCCCGGTACCTGGGCATACAAGCCGAAAGCCTTAGCAGAATACGAAAGGCTATCATTCCTTAACATAGATCAATCGCTGCTTTTTCCGATATGCGTTACATTTGAGACATCACGTATTGCATCAATATATATGGAAGCATTATTACACCAGGCATCGGCCGCGCTGCGCAAAGCAGCACTCCATGAAGAAGCCAAGGAATATATACTGGCGAACCCCGCTCTCTTTTCCACGTTAAAAAAAGCAGCAGACCGCTATATCGGTGGCGAAACACTACCAGAGACTATTGAAAAAGTAAAAATCCAGAATGAAAATGGTTTTAAGTGCTCGATCGAGTTTATGGGCGAGAGTACCCGAACCGAAGCGGAAGCAAATGCTGCACGAAATGAATTTATAGCGATATGCCGGCAGATAAAACTTCTGAATCTGAATGCTACCGTTTCGTTAGACTTATCGCACATCGGACTGGCTATTGGCCGTGATCTATGCCTGCACAACCTGGACCTGATTTGCCGCGAGGCAGCCACTGCCGCTATCGAAGTAACGATCAGTGCCGAGGACACCACGCGAACGGATGCTGTGTTGCGTACATACTATGATATCGCCCGAACCTATAGCAATGTAGCCATTACGCTGCAAGCTTACCTGCATCGTACACAAGATGACTTTCCAGAAGCAATCAAATTTCCCGGCAGAATAAGAATTGTAAAGGGTGCTTTTGAGACACCGGCGGAACTTTCGTTACCGCGAGGCACAGCATTGGACAACCGGTATCTTGACTATATCGATCAGCTCCTCGCGAGCAACCACCTGTGCTCCATTGCTACACATCACCATTCACTACAGCAGGCTGCTAAAGAACTAATACGGAAGTATAATACACACAGTAGTGTATATGAATTTGAAAGTCTTTTCGGAATACAAAATCAGCAATTGCAGGCTTTAAAAGATGAAGGATATCCGGCCAAGCTATATTTTGTTTATGGCAAAGAATGGCATCTATACCTGTGTAACCGCCTGGCAGAATACCCGCTGAATGTTTTCCAGGCACTGGTTGATATAACTTCGTAGTCAGCTATATATAGCACTATTCTGCTTTCAGACTTTTTACCGGATTTACCCACGCTGCCTTCAGCGTCTGGTAACTGATGGTTAACAGTGTAACCAGCAACGCAAAGACAGCCGTAACAATAAAAACAGTCAACGGTATATCTATGCGATACTCGTAGCGTTGCAGCCATTGCTGCAGCAGGTAATACGCCAACGGTGATGCCAGTAAAATTGCCACAACAACCAGCATCAGGAAGTCTTTTGCCAGCATGCGCCACAATGCAAACACAGAAGCACCAAGCACTTTTCGTATGCCAATTTCTTTCGTGCGCTGGCTCGCAGCAAATGCAGCCAATGCAAAGATGCCAATACAACTGATAAAAATTGCAAGAGCAGCAAACACCGAAGCCAATGTACCGATGCGTTCTTCATCATGAAACAGGTGCGCATAATCTTCATCTACAAATTTATACTCGAACGGAGCAGCGGCATCCACCTTTTTCATCACGGTCTCAATCTTTTGCAAAGCATCGTGCGTGCTGGCGTCCGCACGCATACGAACCGTGATATAGCCGGCACCATCATAGCGAACAAAGTATATATGCGGACTTTGTTTGGCAAAGGGTGTCCAGCGGATCTGGTCTTTTATTACACCAACAATTTCACGTTCCCTGCCATAACCGAAACTGATCTTCTTACCAACAGCACTCTGTTCGCCTGCCATGAGGCGCGCAGCCATTTCATTTATAACAACCGCAGATGAGTCGGACGCGAGCGCACGGGAGAAATCACGTCCTTCAACGAATTGAAAACCATTGGTTGCAGGGAAGTCGTGACTGCAACTATTCAACGCGACCAGCGGCCGCAAAGCCGGATCTTTACCCGGCCATGTAAGCGATGCATCTGCACTCATGGAACCGGTAATAGGAAAGTCAGATATAGCCATGTTTTCTACAACGCCTGTAGCAAGCAGTTGATCGCGTAGAATATTATAGTCAGTTTTGGCAAGGTCTTCAGTACGGATCGGTATATGTATAATTCCCTTGCGATCGAAACCAACCGGCCGATCCTTCGCATGTTGAATCTGCAGGAATACTACAATAGTACCAATGACAATAATGATAGAAGCCGTAAACTGAAAAACCACCAATACCTTTCGCGGTATAGATGTACCCCGGCCGGCATGATATATACCTTTCAACACTTTTACCGGGTTGAATGACGACAGGTACAGCGCAGGGTAACTTCCGGCCAGTAAACTTGTGGTCACAATGAAAATCATTGCCACCAGTATAAATATAAAATTACCATAGGGTATAGCCATGTTTTTACCGGACAGCGTATTGAACCAGGGCAGCGAAAGTTGCGCAATGAGCAACGCCAGTAAAAAACTTATACATACGGTTAACAGTGATTCACTCAGAAACTGATTCACCAATTGACTTCGCAGTGAACCCATCACTTTCCGAACACCGATCTCTTTCGAACGTTTTTCACTTCGGGCGGTGCTCAGGTTCATAAAGTTTATACACGCCAGCATCAACACAAATGCACCAATGATACCAAACATCCATACAAAGCGAATTTGTGTACCTGTATTGACGCCATCTTTAAATTCAGCATAGAGATGCCACTTTGCCATTGGAAATAGAATTCCTTCCGGCTTCAGTGCTTTACCATCGTTGGAAGCATGCTGATAGAGTACATTTTTAATTTTCGGTTCTGCATCCTCGAAAGAAGTGCCATCTTTCATCAATACATAACTCACAAAAGAATAATCTTCCCAATTGTCCTTTGCAGATTCATTCAACGACTGACGGTATGCCAGTGGCAATATCATTTTTATTTCGGCAAACTCGGAGTTGGAAGGGAAGTCACGATATATACCGGCTATTACCAGGTGATCGCGATTATTAAACTTCACAGATTTACCGACCGGGTCGTCACCCACAAGCGATGCTGCGAGTGTCTGTGACATCAGCACAGAGTGTATATCCTCGAGTGCCGTTTTACTTCCCTGCAGTATATCCAGCGAAAACATGGTAACAAATGCAGGCTCGACAAACAAACAAGTTTTTGCAAGCGCAGATTCCCCGTATTGAATAATATGACTGCGCGGATTGGAAGTAGTTGCTACGTCTTCAAAGTCTGGATATACATCTTTCAGTGTGCGGCCCAGCGGCTCGGGCACATCACTGATTGTGATAAGCTCGTCACCAAACGTTACGTGATGATATACCTCTGCCAGCCGATCGTAGTTACGAAATGATGTATTAAAGCTTAGCTCATCCCATACCCAGATACCGATCAATATAGCAACCGCCATACCGGCCGACAACCCCGCTATATTTACCACTGAAAATACTTTGGTGCGAACAAGATTTCGCCAGCCAATAAGAAGGTAATTCCTTAGCATAGTTTTACAGTTAGGTGATAGCGATGAGAAAACTAATGAGACAACGCAGAGGTCTCTTGCTATACAGATGTCGTAAAACCGTAAAAAGTTCTAAGGAAAAAAATTACTTGCTGTTGAATTTTAAACGTTACAACGTTAACAAACTCTGGCACTACAATTACTGTACATGCACGGAATAGGTACACGCATAGCTTCCACCAATGAGTATATGCACAACGTACGTTCCTTTTGTCCGGAAAGTATGATCGACACAAAGCATATCAGCAGAATGATGAACCTCCGGATATAGCATATCCAGTGAATCATTGCCTTTTATTTGTAACGCCACAGACTCAGGTTGTTTGCCAGGGCTAACGTCCCATTGAAAAGACACGGCACTTCCTTTGGGGATGGTGACATCAAATGTTTCGGGTAACATTTTTCGGATGTTATACCGGAATATAGAACTATAGATCAACGGTCGGTTTAGAAATTCGTGCAGTGTTGGCTTTTTGTTGAGCAGAGTCCATGCAGTATCAAGCGGGTAATGATTGCGTATGAAGAGAGCAGGGTCCATCAGGAAATATACCGAATCAAACTTTTTAACAAAGCGACCGGTCTTTGCATCTACAGCGCCACTCGACCACGTGGCATCACACAGATACCATTTATTATTCAACTGCACTGCGTTCCAGGAATGGTTGGCAATACCTTCTCCGCGTATATTCGATTGGGCGGTTCGTCCATAACCATCCACGATCACACATTTTATACCGGCATGAAAAGCAAGTTCTTTCACGAGGTAAGCATAACCTGTACAAACCGTTTTATGCTCATGCAGCAGCTTCTTAAATACATGCGCGCTGAATTCTCTATTCCAGGCCTTTCGTTCATCAGGATCGGTATACTTTCGGCGGTGGCGTTCATTCTTCAGGTATAGCGCATAGTCGTTTGCAATGTTCGTACACACCCAGGTATAAATCGCCCTGAATTTTTCAGCATCTGTTGATAACGGTCTTGTCAGTTTACCAGCGAGTGCCCGCAGATCGCGCAACGAATGCCGCGGATAGAGCGCTGCTATACTATCTGCCTTCGAAAAATCTGCACCGGCAAAATCGAATGCACGGGCATATCGCGGCACCGAACAAGTAACCGCTATCAACAAGATCCACGTGAAGAATTTCATGCGCACAGACTGATACTATATATACTTAGAATATATCTTTCACCTTACCCCACCACTTACGCAAGCCCGACTGCTCTTTTTCAGTATATATATCATCCACCACTACAATTTTACCCATCATTTCGTAGTAAGCGGCTGACAATACAATTTCGATCTGGTCAACCGTCTCAGCAGTTATCGTATACTCCATTGTTTTATAGCCGATAAAGCTAAGCATCAGCACATCGCCTTCTTTTAATTTCCGGGGGAATTCAAATTTTCCTTCGGCATCGGTCACAGTTCCTCCCGTGGATCCTTTCAGGTATATACTTACACCTGGCATAGGAACATTCATATCATCGCGGACAATTCCTTTTACAATACGCTCTTCATCGGCAACACGCGACTCTGTAGTCGGCCTATATTCTGTGCCCTCCATATATACCGATGGCATCTGCGGTGGAATAACGTTCGCTGAACTTTCTTTAGCGACCAACGCAAACATCAACGTCAGAAAGCCTGCTTTCAATAATGTGAGTCCAGGATTAAAAGTGGGAGCTGCCTGAAGAGAATAACTTTTCATTTGATCAGTGCGAAAACGTCCGCAGGTATTGGCAGGTTTGTTTGTAAAAAACGCGAGCACCTCGGCATCGGTCATCTTCGTAAAGTCGATAACATTTTTACTGCACGAACTGCAAAAGCCTCCGGTTGCTGTTGGCGTAAAATCACTCCATTGCTCGTGGCAAGGATTTTCGATGGAAAGAGAAATACGTTTACTCATAGTGAATCGATTTATTTTCACATGAGATGCAGCATTCACACCGATTCCATAAAAAAAATATACTTTTTATTCCGTGGATGTTCCGTGCGTGCGAACGGCTATGATTTACGGGGCTTTACGCGAAGTAATAATTCCTGGTGATTATGCACGAAGTCAACCAGTTCGCTGGTGGCAGTATTCAGTTCGTCACTGCAGGCGGAGAATTTGCGCGCTACCATTTTGAATTCATCGCGGTCAAAAACATCCATCTCAATCAGGTTGGCCAATCCTTTTATGCGTGCCATCGGTCCGCGAATATTATGCGAGGCACTAAACGCTATAGACTCTAATATACCACGTGTCTTCTCCTGGATTTGTTCATGCAATTTTCGCTCGGTGATGGGAAGTCCTAATGAAAGGAAGTGTTCAACTTGACCGTGATCATTACGAATGGGAATTACGACACAATCAAACCAGTACAGATTTCCGTTCTTGCTTCGATGCTCCACCTCACCACGCCACACCCGGCCGTCCAGCAGTGCCGCTTTTCGCCCCTCTTCATTTACAGCCTGATGCTCTGGCGTTGCAAGCATGCTATAGTGATTACCAAGAAGTTCTTCTTCTGAATATACGGACGCCTTTACAATCTGCTCATTTACCCGTACAAATTTTCCTTCCTTATCATTGATGCATGAGTACATATTTACATCAATTGCATCTATATAGGTTTGCAGCTCACGGCTTTTCTGTCGCACAAGGCTTTCAAGCTGATTGGTTAACTCCTGCAGTTTTTCATTGATGGATTTTATCTCTTCGTTGTTCGACTTCAGGTCGGTTTCAGCTTTACGCAGTTCGTTATATTTTACCGTAAGTTTCTCATCATAGTGCTTGGCGAGATCGCGGAAGAAGGCAATCTGAAAAGATATAACCGCTACGGTATTGAGCAATATAACCGCTGGGACAACGGTATAATTGATAGCCGGATCCGGAACAAAAGGTGTTTGTGTATGATAGACG
>CBIHOZ010000149.1:0-18484 GCA_966211525.1 uncultured Chitinophaga sp.
ATAGTACATTCGTGTAGCTACTACTTTTTGTGTACGATCGTGCATGCTGGTAGTAACATAACTATATCTATATACCGGGATCGCTCCACTCAACAATCGCTGACAGAATTTACTTTCGTATGTCCACGGGCTTGAGTTCATATCTTTTATCCACGTAAGCGACTCCCTGAAAACCCCTTTATAGCTATAGCCGTGTATTTCCTTCGGATATAGCTCCACGCGCTTGTTATTATCTTTCAATACAATGATCTGATCTTCCAGCCACAGCGAATCTCCGAAGGGCATAACATCATGCGAGGGTATAATAAAGCGGACATCGATTGTATCACCGGGGGTTGTTACTATATAATTGCGGACTTTATTGGTAGCTACGGCCTGCGTACCCGTTTCAGTGACTACAGGTTGAACCCCTGCTATTAACCCATTGGCAACAAACCGGGAGCGTTTGTCACGCAGCATTTGCTTAAGTGAGTGTATTACCTGTTCGGTATCATTGCCCGCCTTCCGTATTTTTTGTAACCATTCTTCTGATTTATCAAAATCATTCAAGCCATAATATGCTAATGCTATATTGCACTGTATCATCGCTGTTACCTTCGGATCGATGCGGGCTTTTTTATCTTCGCTGGATTCAAGCATTGCCTTCTCCCATATCGCAATAGCTTCGTTTACCTGGCCTTTAAATGTTTCGTTCAGATAGTCTTTCTTTTTATCAGCAGAAGAATAGGCGTTATATAGCAACGAATGCGCCTTTATAAGATCGGCATACTCACCATTTTTGTCTTTTACGTAACCAATCTCAATTCCTTCGGACACCAAACCATATCCATAGTTACTGAACAGCCAGCTGCGGATTTCTTCTTTTCGCTGACTGATTCGTTCGGAGCGAAGATTATCTTTAAAGCCGTAGTCACGATCGTACTCTTTGTCCAAAGCCGTTAGCGAAGACCGGTCAAGTGGATAGAATTTGGTATTAAAGTAACCTGTCAGATCCTGCTCGGTAATTGTCTGACCTTTCGAAACTACCCGTATCTTCATCGGAAATGAATAGGTAACCTCATACCAGTATTGGTGCAGTATAGATTTCTTGCCGTCCTTTTCTGTTTCCAGCGGTTTATCTCTCAACTCCCTGTTGGTAATAGAAAGCTCATTCACAATCAACTCCAACTGTACATCACCGTTCTCCCGCACATTTGTTATACCCGGTATACTCAAAGCGTGTTGAAGCGTATCCCTTTGCTGCTGTGAAAGGTCGCCACCTAAATCTTCAACTCTGGAAGAATACGTCTTAACAGACTTATCCAATGGTTTTAGCGGGTAGCGATAGAAGTATATACCCTTCGGTTCATATTTAATGTTCTGTGAAAATGTTATTCCAATAGCCAGGAATAAAAGGCAGGTTGTCAGGATTAGGCGCATTTAAAATTCTGTTGATTGCTTCATTATTGTATTTAATGTTTAGGGTCTTTTAATTTTATATAGTTTCTTAATTGGAAAGACTACACTACATATACTGGCAATTTTATTTATTAGCTTTATCCTTAATTAATACAGCTTCCCTAGGGAGATAGTATTCCCCTTCTGGAGCATTGATCAACTTCCAGTGTAACTTTCCATTTTTCAGCTTTATCTCTGCTACACCTAGCGTACCCGAATAGTAACTACGAATATTCATTTGAACAGAATCAATTCCCCGATATGAAACCCTAAATGATACATCCTCCCGTTCCGATGAACAATCTATTTTATTGCCATAGTCAAGGATATAGCAATGTTTCCCAAGTAAGAAGCCGTCTTGCATTGAGATTTGAACTGAGAAATCGTGCTGATCATCATTTTTTTTCCATCTCCACTCACCACACATTTCACAATCAGAAGATTGAGATGACGTACAGCGACTAACAGCGACAGACACAATTGACGTCAATAGAATAATGTATATATACTTTATCATGTTCTTAATCGTAAGGAATGAAAACATTTGACTAGTCAAAGAGATTTCGTGATACATTACTATTTATTCGAGTTCCTTCAGTAGCTTCTGTATAATCCTATCCACCTTTCCACTATCGAACATGCCACCCCAAGTATTATATATACTCGGAAGCATCCGTAAAAAATTAGGTTCCTTTATCAGCGTGTCTTTCAACCATTCTTTACTATATATGGCGTATACTTTTAAACCGCTTTCTTCTTGATTGCGCATACTTTTAAATAAGCTTCCCGCCCAAAATTGTATTTTATCCACCTCTGTCTTTTGGGGATATACACTTTTCCAAAAATTAGCCTCCTCATCAAAAAGGTCCTGTACCCAATCTGGTCTTTCCATTAGTTTATGTTGTATTCTGACAATTGTTTGATTTCGCTTATTCCTTTCTAACCCTTATTGTCAACATGTATAATCTCACCAATATCTACACAAGAAAATCCTTTAAACAAATTTTCAACCTCTATTGAGCTTATACCTATAGCTAATATTAGGCTACACATATACACTACATCATTCTTACTAATAAAAAGATCAGCCCTGTATATTTTTTAAAAAAAATAATCAACTCGACACATCAATCTAGTATCCACCTGCCAATTCTATTCTTAACTTAGTAAGAATCTCACCCAATAAATTCTTACCCAACCAAGTTGATCGCTTAAAGGCGCGCTTATCATTATCCGCTATACCAATACCCCATATGCTGTCGTTTGGTGCGGCTTCAACTAAAGTTGTCCCCCGAGTAATCAACAAGGCTTGCCTAAAATCTTCGTTTTGTTCAAACTTCGCTTTATTTCCTTCATATACAACTTTGCTTCTATAATACTTCCAGACATCTTCATTGTAATTCTTAACAAGCCTCCCTAACTCCTTTATCCTCCGAACATCATCTGTCGCCATGACCTGTTTTGCAATGTCTCGATCTAAAAAAATAATAGCTTTATGATACATCATAAACTGCTCACAAGACGAATACTTTTGAGATTCCAAGTCGAACTGTCCATTAAGCACATCCTTCCGTTTTACCTCAAACAGATCGTTTATTCCCTCCACTAAAAGTGTCGTTGCAATAAACTCGGAAGAATGCCATTGAGAGAAAGGTGACTTGGTATCCCAGAAGAAGGTAAATTGCTCGTTTTCATTTACAAAACTTCTATATAAACTGATTGACCGCCGAAAGTCGGATCCTAACGTTTTTGCTATAGGAGAGCTCTCATCAATCTCAGGGTTTAATAAATATTCAAGCTCCTCTTCTATGGTTAAGGAATAAACATCACGGCGACTAATTAAAATATCATAACCATTTCTCACTTCCATGTCTTTTTCATCGAGTGATTTCAACGACCATTCATAAGCGCGTTTCGACTGCATATATGATCGGAAATCATACTCAGATAAGGCATTCAATCCTGCCTCAGATAAATAGGTAAACTCCATCAATGCTTATGGCTTTAAAGATTCTATAAATCATTACTTAGCTCTTTCAATAATTTCTTGATAATCCTGTCAACTTTTCCACTGTCAAATGTTCCTCCCCATATGTTATATATTTTTGGAAGCATTTCAATAAAATCTGGTTCTTTTTGCAATGCATCTTTCAAACAATCCTTAGTATATATAGCATATACTGTCAATCCGCTCTCTTCCTGACTTCGCATACTTCTATGCAAAGTACCAGCCCAATACTTTACTTTTTAGTTAATATCCATTTTTCGGATACTCTTTCCAGAAAAGTTCAATTCTTTTTGTCTTCAGCTTGTTCATCGCGCTTCATCCGCTCCAAACTTGCCAAATCTTCTTCTGTGATACCTCTAAATCTTACGTCATCTGCTATCAGAAGGTAATATCTCTCGACCACCACTGTAATCTTATTAACGCACCCTTTAAGTAATTTAAACCATAAGATGAATTCAGAACGATGTAAGTGGAGTCACCTACACTTTGACTTCTCTTTGTTATCGTGAATACATAGTCAAGGTATCCGTCTTGATTAAAATCAATATCATCATACCTACTAAGCACATAGTAGATGACGTAAGACTGAGGAATACAAACTTCTTTAGGAATGCCTTTCTTGTCAGATTTTGAAAAGACCCCCTTATTGCAATCTGTTTTCTGCGCACTGATTCTTATACTTTTTTGCTGACCATGACAACAGTTTAATGCGAAAATAGGTATAACAAACTGCATCATCGTTGACCTATTCATCATCTTAATGGTTCATACCAAGATTAGCTAATATTAAATCCTATAATGGAAGAAACTTCACCTCATACTTCTTAAATTCAGGTATATTCAAGCCTTTCAGATCACTAGCCTCTAATTCAGTTTTGACTTTTTCATTCACAAAAATACTATAGGCATGCCCCCAAAATATATCGTATTCCGTTTTATATACATATCGATCGCTTTCAAAATAAACTTTATTACCAGACGAGCTTACTAACTCTCTTTGCTTAGATTGAAAATCTTCATAATCGTTAAAGAAAACCTGTACTTCACCTATAGATAAGGGCTTATCAGTAAATATGTCAAATTTCCTGAAAGCGGTTTTCTCATAATCAATTTCTATTTTGTTAGTATACAATAAATGCAATAGATAATAATCTACACTATCCTTTCCAGAAGATATTCTTATTCTATAAAAGGCGTGAGAAGGCAACCTATATCGAGAAATAACATCTTTTAATCGCTTAGAGACAACAAACACATGAGCCAAAGGAAAACCTAATTTCCATGAATGCGTATCTAAAAATCTGAAGGGACCGGATCCATGACTCTCGTCAAAATACACTGTTATATCAAAATCTTCTTTCCACACAGATTTCGTATTTATAGCAGCCTTTATTTTATCATTTTCCATCTTTCCGCCTCTAGTGCTTATCGTGTAGATAACCCCTTGTTCATCTCTTATACTGGATTTTAATTGATATATCATGGATATACTTATTTCTTTTCAAAGAATACTTTCGATGTCAAGATCGTTAATTTTTACTTCTTGATGTATAGAATTATCAATAATTCCAGTTCTCAATCTTTCTATCACCAATTGAATCTCATTATGTAATAGATTTGAAATCCCCTCAGGTGTCATTCCATCAATAGCTTCATATCTTCTAAATTGATTTTCTAAATGATCTCCAATTTTCGCTGTGTAATCAGGGTGATTTCCATGCACACCTCCTATACCTTCTTTATACTTTTCAACCATTATTCCGTTATCAATATCATTGAATTTAAGGATATCATCACCAGTATAATGATTATAATAATACTGCATGGCTTCACTGTTCTCTAATAATTCTTTTGGAAGAATATGATGTGCCTCATAGTTTTTAATAAAATCGTCCCAACTCTTGCCAGAAGCCACCCATTGGTCATTCAATATTCTCCGTGACTCAACATGATTTACAATCCTACCACGTATAGAAGCATTCGCTTTATAGGCATCTGCACACTTGCTACAATTTTGCCGGATCGATTGTATTTTCTGATTCTTTCTTTCTCTTCTGACCTGCGATGCGGTCAATGGTCGCTCTGGTGCTGTAATTACAACTTCATCGCCAGCTCTTTCTACACTGGCAATTACTTCCTCTGTTGCTACACCTGCATCATCAACACCAGATTCTACTATATTGATTATGTCCGATTCGTTTTGAACAATCTCAAGTCCTATATTTTCAGCTTCCGTTAATACCCGTGCTACATCTTCTGTTTTATCCAGCACCTTGCCGGCATTCTTCAGTGTTTTAAGGCTGTTAACGAGCGCAGCTCCTTTTACCACTACCCATTCGCCAGCGGTTAATACAATTGGCACCAGCATTACTGTAACTTGCCCATATCTATAAGGGCACATATCGGCACAATCGGTAACGTAAAACTTTACAAAATAGCCGCCTACTTTTACTACGGCATTATAGGCTGCCACCTGCAGGCGAAGGCCCGGAGGCATGAGTCGCTTTAACAATACATCACGCGGTATACTGGTGTTGTTCTTAACATCGGTATACGTCTGCTGTAAATCAGTAATATAGGAGGCATAACTATCGACTTCTGATTTTGCTACCTGTATAGCCAACTGCGCGATGCCTGACGCCATTTCGGCAACATCAACCGAAGCAATAAGCTCGTGCACAGCTCCGGCTATAAACTTGGTTGCGTCAGAAGAGTGTTTTACTGCTTCTTCACCGGTAGCACAGTAAAACACTCCAAAGATACCGCGGTATATTACGGTGCTATATTCAGCAATAATCTGCTTATCAACCGTAGCCGTTTTATATACTAGTGAATTATGAAGCGCGGTAAGACCTGCACCTATATATTCATCAGCACATGAATTGGCTATGTTAGGAAACAGATCAGACAGCCACGCGGGCGCAGTAAAGCTATACTGCATGGCAACCGTTATGTTTCCGTCCGTATTCCTGCTTAGTGTTACAATGCTCTTTCCCGGTGTATTGTCGCTTTGCGCCTGCGCCAGAAGCTCCGTATACTTCGGGTTGTCTTTATTCAATACATATATCTTACCGGTAACTTCAAATTGAATATTAATATCTGATACCCGTTTTTCGAGGTCTTTACGAGTGCTCTCACTCAACAACGATACGCCATCTTTACCCTGTGAATAGTCAATCACAAAAACACCGTTCGATGAAGTGCTACTTCCGTCACCGTTCAATGGTATCTCACCGTTTGAACTATTCACGCAACCATTGATAGAAACAAACTTAGTATCGGCTGGCACGGTATACGTCAGCGATGACAGCACGGAATTGCTGGTGTTATTCACTTTCGTATAAGGCACCAGTAATAAAGCAGCAGTACAATTACCCGCGTTATGCACCAACCTTACTTTCGCTATCGGCCCAGCATTATAGGCGTTGGTATAAAGTTTATTATCAGCAGTTTTATAGCCGTTGAAAGTACCACCGGCCATATCGGCCATGTACGCTACACCGTTGAGTCTAAAACCCAGTAAGGTGCCATTGGCATGCCTGGTTGCTGTCGTTTCCAATATCACATCACCCGAGCCATTGCCATCACCTTTTTGAAACTTGAACGGTTTTCCTGCCGGGTCGAGATAACAGTATGCTACATCTATACTGGCAGCATCTTCATCATCTTCAAACAACCCTACCACCCGCTGCGGCTCGTGTATATTATCCCACTGATATTTATAGAGTGATGGCCCGTTCGGGTAGTCCATCAGGTTATCGGTGCTTCCCTGCGCAAGCGATGGATACTCTTTAAAGGTATGTTGCAGGTTAAACGCTCCGTGACCAACTTCGTGGGCAAGGGTGTTTACTACATTTGTACTATTGAGTTTATCTACAAAGATGAACCCTGCTTGCTTGCTGCGCGGCATATAGCCCAGCGTAGTGCCACTCTTCGGTTTGGTTACTAAGAATATATAGTATGTTTTGTCCTGAAGCTTGCCATAGGCTTTTATCACCTTCTTCATATCACCGGTATAGTTGGTGAGCAGGCCGCTTTCGCCATCATCGAAGGTTTCGTCCAGCGATACTTTGATAGAAGGTTCAATCTTTACATCCCAGGCGGCTACAGCTTGTCCATATATCTCAGTAAGTTTTTGTGACAGTATATTAGCACTGAGTCCACCGGGGATGGCGGCTCCGTTTACCGATACGATAACGAGGTTGCGCGTTAGCTGATCGTAGCTTACCAGGTTCAGTTTGCCCAGTACATTGTCTTTGGAAGTATCCGTTGGAGTATACAGGGCAAGTAATTCTTCTACCATGCCTTCTGCACCGCCACGAACACTAAGAGTATAACTACTGCCGCTGTTGGTGGCCAGTACCTTTGCTCCGTTTACTTCAAAACGAACTTTGTCAGCATCTATGTCCGTGCCTTCCAGCGTAGCGGCTACTGCATCGGGTTGTGATGCCGTAACGGCTTTCCACGGTATATATTGACCACCCTCCAGTTGTTGATAGTATGATGAAAGCGCCTCATATTTCTTTTCATCGAAGCCATATTTACCATTGCCTTTATTAAAAGTAAGCGCAATGGTATAATTACGATCGCCTCGTCCGGCTGCTGCCCGCGCTTCGTCTGCGGTGGTCTTGGTGATGTTACCTTTCTCGTCTACTACATAGCCGTTGCCTACTTCGTCTGCTATGGAATAGCTTTTACCTTTTGGCAATACTTTCTTTTCGCCATCGGTAGTATATACTTCTATATTTCCCTCTTCATCTTTTGTTACCGTTGCAATGGCAGCACCGGTAATTTCAATCAGTGTTTCGGTAGCGACAATGTTAACCGGCAACGCTCCGTTTAAGGGCGCGTTGGTTGAATCAACTTTCTTCTCTGATTTTACGAGGAATTTACTATCGGCATTCCATACGCTTTTGATTTCACCTGCTGTAAGCCAGTGCTGTTCATTTACACGAATGTTCTTGAACGTCATGCGCACTTTGGCCGACTGAAACCATGGCACGATCATCATACCCGAACCGGTATAAGTGCCGCCTTCGTTCGCTGTTAATTCACGCACCAGCACTTCATAACCTGCGGCATATATAGTATCGTTGATGGCCAGCTTCGTAGCCGGTATAGCATTGGTGGGAACTGCCGGTGGCGATACATCGCTCTTGCATACAAAATCATTGGCACCGGCTATAGCAGTCTTGAAAATTTTTACCGTGCCATAATCGCTTACCTGTGCACCTTGCTCAGCACGTACCTGTACTTCATATTCGGTATTGGGTTGTAACTGCGGTATTGCTTTCCATTGGTCGGCAGTCCTTTCGATAAACCAGTTATCGTGGTTACGTTTTCCATGAGGCCGGTAACGCACTGTATAGGTAACTATATCCGCTCCTGCAACCGGCTGTTCCCACCGCACGATGAGCGATGAAGGGTTCGCCCTTTGAAGTGATAAATTCTCTGGTTTACCCAATTCATCCCCAAACTGAAATACATAAACTTCACTCTTACCTTCATTCTTAAAAAGGTCGCGACCTTCGGTATCTTTCGCCTGCACCTGCCATGCATATTTTCTTCCGGGTATAAGTGCAGGCTCGGCGGGGCCATATACTATTTGTGTTGATGTGGTAGTAGTTTCATATAGCGGTTGCTGGCTCAGGAAAGCATCGTAGGGATTTCTTGATGCCGGCCATATCTCTACCAGTTTGAAAATATACTCCGTGGTAAAGGCTGAGTTGGGTGAACCGGTGTGACGTGGTGTCCATGTGAAAGCTATATTTGTAGGGTCGAGTATTGCGGCCTTGCTTTCATTACGCGGGAGGTTAAGTAAGACAGGATCATTCAAAATAATCCATGCAATGGCAGTGCCCTTGTTACTCACCACCGTGTTACGGTTGTAGTCTAATACTTCAACTGTAAACCGGTATACACCTTCCGGAAGTTTAGCGCCTTTCTCATATTGATTTTTGGATAGCCCGGCAAAGTCAAGATTGTTCGGATTGAAGTATTCTTCCAGGTCTTCACCATATAGTATTAATGGTATACCACCGCCCTGCAATATCAAGGGCTGTTGCGGAATGAAGTTTTGTTTGGTACGTATGGTAATGCCGACACCTTCTATGGTAAGTCTGAGTTTACCTCGATACTCCGGTAATGTGGGGTCGTTCAGCCTGAAATTTACTATGAACCTCTGTGCCCCAACTTCCGTATAGTCTGTCAAAAATGGACTGTAGGGTGCCAGAATTTGTGTGTTAACCTGGACAGGATAGGTTTGCGCCTGCGTTTTAACAATATAGGCTGCAATAAGCAGAGCTATAGCAAATATTCTTCTCACTATTTCTTCAGTCTTTCTCATTTCATTCCAAAGGCATAACTATATCCGAGTGTACCTGTAAATTCTGTAAAAGATTTTGCGGATGTTTCACTTGTGCTTTCGCGGTTCACTGCTGCCAGACTCAGATTCAAATTGTGTTTCTTCTGTATTGTATAGCTTCCGTTGACGCGTCCGTTCAGAATGGTGCTTACCCGCTCAGAGTTTGTATAGGTATTGTTATAGGATGATGACAGCGTAGCTCTAAGCCTTCGATCAAAGAAAGACTTACTTACCGAAGCAGTAGGGCCGAATGTTTTAGTTGTAATCGTGGGGCTGTCATTTACATTGCCATTAAACGCAGCGGATACAGTTAGATTCTTCGGCACAACGTTATACATATAGGCCACATTAAGGTTGTAAAACTGACTTCCGGAATTTTGTATCGCTTCACCTTGTTTGTCGGCAGCGTCCTGTACATTGCCATTGAGACTAATGCTCTGCCTTCGTTCTTTTGAATTACTTAGTGCGTATGTAGCAGTGGCAGTAATGTTCTGCGAGATTTGAGTATAGTTAAGCGTATCGAGATTATCGTACGGAGTTAACTGGTTAATATCGACAAACTTCGACCGGATGTTGGTATAGGTTTGGAAATTTGAGTAGGAAGCTGAAAGGTTCAGTTTCTGATTCGGTATATAGTTTACATTTACAGAACCTACCATTCTGCGCATCGTACTTACTTTACTCTTGTCGAGATTGTCGCGTTGTGTACCGGCACTTACGGCTACATTCATTTTGCCTTGCCATAACGATGCAGAACCGTTTGCCGTGATGCTTTCAAGATCGTTGTTAAAGTAGTAAGCACCTAGTGTTCTGTATTGCGGGTCTACCCGTTCGTATGCAACGCCAAGACTATACGAGTCCTGCTGATAACTGAGGGACGTTTTAAAAGCTTTGTAGTATGATGATGACAACCGGGGTGTATACAAAAAGCCGATGTAGGACAAAGGATGCGATTGTTCTCCTTCTTCAGCTCGTATATCTCTTGATAGTGCACTGGATGCAAGTTCGCCTCTTAACAGAAAATGCTCAAAGAATGTCTTACCAGCAGCTATACTCATTACCAGATTTTCCTGCGGAAGTATATCACGACTATTTTCCTGTAGTCGCGCGAGAAGACTATCCGGGATATGGGCGATGGAGTTCACTTCATCTTTTGCATGAAATACAATCAGATCAACAAAGCTTCCGTCTTTGTTATAGCTCGTCTTTAGCCCGTAGCCCATCCGTTTAAAGGCCGGAGTGTTGGTGATTTCACCTGTTGAATCTGTTTCAGCTTCTACAGCTTTTAAAAATCGTCCATAGAGCGCACTGAATTTCCAGTTGCCTTCCGGAGCCAGATCAACTGCGCCTCCTAAAAATATATGACCATTTACCGTATAGGGCGAGTATGACATACTGCAATACCCCGCATGGCCGGTTATCCATTTATAGGTTGGATGTATACTATACTGGTTGAAGGGCTGTTGAAATGAAGTATTACGATTTGATAACGCAAAACTCAACGGAACACTCCAGCCATATAGCGAGAAGTTAACATTACCGGAGGCATAGTAAGTATATGGATCGCGTCTGTTATTTATACCATTGGCTGTGTAAAAGATCTGGCTTAGCGATAACCCGCCTGTAATGGCGAGTGCATTCTCCTTACCTATCGCATCAAGGCTTTGTGCGAATGCTGGCGTATAACTGAAATATAGCGTTATGACAACACTGAATATGTAGAATATCCTCATAGGCACAGCATAGGGTAAACAGGTCGAATCATACAAAACAGTCTACAACGAACTCAATTGTAAATTGAGCATCAAGTATAGCTAACGGATAACAATCTTTTTATAGAAGTAATAGACTTATACTACAAGGTATATTTGGGGTATACATGCAGCAAGATGCATCGATAGGTGACGAATAGGGCATAATTTCGCGCTACACCATCAACTAAACTCAATGAAACAACTTCACGACATTACAATATCATGCCGCGATGGAAATAAATATTTACAATTATTCAGTATAAAGAGTACACAAGACCAGAGTCTATTATCAGTAATATTACAGACATAATTATAGGTATACATTTATCCATCCAGGCAGTTCACTTATAGTGGCAACAATAAGCACAACAATCCGGGAGCCTGTAGCCAGCAGCTCCTATAAATTTAGAAAACGCTATCTTCACCGTAGACAAAAAAGAACCACGTATGAAAATGATTCCGCTGTTTCGCTGTACCGATATGAAAAGGTCTATTGCCTTTTATACTGGTATACTTGATTTTGAATTGTTTCCGGGAGATTCTTCAGAAGACGTTGTTGTGATACTGACCAATGAAGATGCCGCGCTAATGCTTACGAGTTTAGAGGGCGATCAGCAGGTGGGTATAGCTGCGAATGTACTCGTAGATAATGTAGATGGGTTATTCAAAAAGTATATAGCGCGCGGACTGGATCCTTCTTCTAAAAAAGAATCGCCTGTACACCAGGGGCCACTTGAACAAACTTGGGGAAGACGTGAGTTTTATGTAACCGATCCGGATGGAAATACGCTGCGGTTTATACAGCCTATATAGTGGCCGCTATACTCAATATATAAAATCCATTGCACAGAGAACACGAAGGAGACACTGAGTAACACATAGAAAGACTAGCTCTTCTTTGCTTTCTTTACTTTTTCCTTTTTAGGTAGTGCTTCTATTATTTCTACCAACTCGTTGTACCATTGCTCTCCGTATTTACGGATCAGTGGGTCTTTGAGGAATTTATATACGGGTACCTGTAACTCTTTGCCAAGTGAGCAGGCAGGTGAACAGATGTGCCACTTGTGATAGTTGAGTGCTTCAAAGTTTTTCTTCGCGGTAATGCGGATGGGATACAGGTGACACGATATAGGCTTCTTCCATTTTATCTTGCCATCGAGGTATGCCTGTTCGATGCCACACTTCAGAATTCCTTTTTTATCGTAGATAGCGTAAGCACATTCGCGACCGTCAATTACCGGTGTACACAGGTCGCCATCATCATCCGTTGTGTGGGTCCCTTCTTTTTCAATTACCTTGATGCCTTCTTTGGTAAGGTAAGGTTTTACAATCGGGTATATTTCTTCGAGGATGGCGAGTTCGTCTTCATCCAGCGGTGCACCGAAGTCACCTTCCACGCAGCACGCACCTTTACATTTCTCGAGATTGCAGACGAATTCTTTTTCGATAACGTCATCCGATATGAGAATTTCCCCGATTTTTATCATGTCACAAAGATACAATTTTTAATATGGAATACAGATCGCAGTGGGTGTAAAGCATTCTACCACAATTCAAACTGCACGTGCTCGCTCTCCTGCACTTCGTTGAGCACTGCTTTGGTTGAAAATTTCTTTGAGAAGAAGCCGATGTAATATGCTGGCAACTCCATCAACCTGGAATCAAGTTTATGCACCGACAACGCAGTGTTCAATCCCAGCACCAGCATGTTGTTCTGGTAAATGCGCACCAGGTGTTTATAGAATTGCTGGTTGCTTTGTACGTTGGCGAGTCGCTGCAGATCGGCAATACCCAGGTATCGTTTCAATTGCTCGCGATGTTCTTCCAGGTAAAAAGCATAGCTCATGCGTTGATTCATCATCCAGGTAAACGGCATCAGGAAACTAAATCCGCACGCAGCGAGTTTATCTATTAACGCGTAAGGTATTTCAAATGAGAACGGATCGACCAGGCACAATACAGCTTTCTTGTTTCCTTTTGTTTGTGGAATAACGGAACGAAGTCTGTCAACCAGCGCATCCACGGGTTCATCCAGCAAGAGTATATTTTTAGTACGAAACAAACGATCAACACGACTTTGCAAAGCATACATCTGCTCATGATCACGCTCGCACAGAATCCACTGCGATATGGGTAAATTTGCTGCCAGCAAAGACAACGAAGAACCGGCAAAAATTTCTTTTTGATGTCCGTAAGAAAAGAGTCCGCTGCCGGCACACAGGTCAACCAGCACAATATCATCCACTCTTCCGGCAGCATTCACGATGAATGATTGCACGTAACGTTCTATGAGCTGAACCTTTACTTTAAACCACGGTTCAACGGCAGTAACGCTGAGTCCGTCAGACTGAAAAAATGGAACTTGCGCGGAAAGTTTTGAGTTCAAGAAAAAAGATTTTTTCAAAAGTACTGAAGGTTGAAATTGATTAAAAGGATGTCAACCTTTAATGTTTAATTTGCGCCTTGATTATGACCGATTATTTAGCAACCCTTAATGAACCTCAGCGCGAAGGTGTACTTACAACCGATGGTCCTTGCATGCTCATTGCCGGTGCAGGCTCTGGTAAAACACGTGTACTAACCTATCGCATTGCACACCTTATTCAACAGAAAGGTGTTGATCCGTTCAGCATTATGGCGCTGACCTTTACCAACAAGGCTGCAAAAGAAATGCGTGAGCGTATTGAAAAAGTTGTTGGCCACGATGCCCGTAATTTATGGATGGGAACATTTCACTCGGTGTTCTCCAGAATCCTGCGTGCCGAAGCGCATCACCTGGGCTACCCGCATGACTTTACTATTTATGATTCTGATGATTCAAAATCACTCATCCGGACCATTGTAAAGGAAATGGGACTTGACGATACGATTTATAAAGTCAATACAGTATATAGCAGAATCTCTGCTGCAAAGAACAGGCTGATCGGCTGGGAAGATTACCTGCGCAATGCCGAGTTGATGGGCGATGATGCAGCAAACCTTCGTCCGGAGATTGGCAAGATATATAAGACATATGCCATGCGCTGTTTCAAATCAGGCGCGATGGATTTTGATGACCTGTTATTCAACACCGATAAACTCTTCAAAGAACATTTAGAAGTACTGAATAAATATCAGCACCGTATACAATATGTATTGGTGGATGAGTTTCAGGATACTAACCTGTGCCAGTATTTCATCATCCGTAAACTTTCTTCGGTAAAGGAAAATGTTTGCGTGGTGGGCGATGATGCGCAAAGTATATATGCGTTTCGTGGTGCCGACATTACGAACATTCTGAACTTTGAACGCGACTACCCGGATCTCAAAGTTATCAAGCTTGAACAAAATTATCGTTCAACGCAAAATATAGTGCAGGCTGCCAACTCGGTGATCAAACGAAACCGTGCACAGCTTCCTAAAAATGTATGGACTGCCAATGAAGAAGGCAATCTCATCGAACTGATCAAAGCTGTATCCGACAATGAAGAAGGGAAACTGGTAGCGACTTCTATCTTCCAGGAGAAAATGCAGCATCAGCTCAAGTTCAGTGACTTTGCTATACTATATCGCACCAACAGTCAGTCGCGTGCCATCGAAGAAGCGCTGCGCAGAATGAACATCAAGTATAAAGTTGTTGGTGGTCTTTCATTCTATCAGCGAAAAGAGATCAAAGACCTCCTCGCCTATTTACGTTTTACCATGAACCAGCAGGATGAAGCTTCATTCCGCCGGATCATCAATTTACCGAAGCGCGGTATAGGAGACTCTACAGTTGATAAAATTGTTGTTGCAGCAAACGATCACGGTACTTCCATTTGGGAAATTCTGCAGAATGCCACGCCATTTGTGGGCGGAAGAGTAGCCGGACCGATCGATGACTTCGTAGCGATGATCAAACGCTTCTCGCTGGAAATACAACGCAAGGATGCTTACGATGCTGCATTTGAAATTGCCAAAGGTTCAGGATTGCTTCGCGAACTATATGAAGACAAAACCGTTGAAGGACTGAGTCGTTACGAGAACGTTCAGGAATTGCTGAACGCGATCAAGGAATATGTAGACGATCCGGAACGTCAGGACAAAACGTTGGGTGCATTCCTCCAGGAGGTATCATTGGTTACAGGTCAGGATGAAGATAAAGACAAGGATCCTGATAAGGTAACACTGATGACCATACACATGGCCAAGGGACTTGAGTTCAAGTATGTATATATGGTTGGGATGGAAGAAGATCTCTTCCCTTCGCAGATGATGATCAGCAGTCGTGCAGAACTTGAAGAAGAAAGACGATTGTTCTATGTGGCCATCACGCGGGCCGAGAAGCGCCTGTTCCTCTCCTACGCCTTAACACGTTATCGTTTTGGAAGATTAAAGAACTGCGAGCCAAGTCGTTTCCTGGATGATATCGACCAGAGCTTTATCAAAGTCAGCTCGAAGTTTTCAGGTCTTGAGTCCGCGCCACCGAGTGACTATGCGAAGAAGCTTGTTACAGGAATCAAGAAAACCGTTACGTCTGCACCACCGACACAGAAACCTACGAACTACAAAGCTCCGGCTGATTTTGTACCGAGCGATACTTCAAGACTGAAAGAAGGTATGAAAGTAGAGCACCCCAAATTCGGTTTTGGCACAGTATTACAAATGGATATGTCGGGCGCAGACCGCAAGGCCAAGATCAATTTTACAGAAATTGGCGAAAAAACCCTGCTGTTGAGCTTTGCCAAGCTGAGGATCGTAGAAAACTGATTTTGGCGTTTTTATATATTCCTGTAGCTTTGTTAGCAGTGGAGACAAAAAAAAACATATTCAAGACTACCAAGCCTAAAACTCCTTCAAAAAACCGTTTAACGGAAAAGCAAAAGAAGGCTTTAAAACTTCTGGAGGAGCTTAAAGGTATAGGAACTGGTGTATGGAAAGAAGATGCTCAGGAATATGTAAATCGATTAAGGAGTAATGACAGGTTCTAAGTTATTTATTGACACAGCTCCTGTAATTTATCTTGTAGAACAGAATCCTGAGTACTTTGAACAAGTTAGCCTGTTTCTCGCAGACTCTATCAGAAGTAATATCACATTAACAACAAGTGTTTTAACCACTGCTGAAGTTGAGATAAGACCTCGAAAACTGGGAAAGAAAGATTTGATTAGTAAGTTTGAAAAAACTATAAGATCGCTCTTTGAAGTTTACCCGATCACATGGGAGATTGCACAGATGTCAGCCACGTTGCGTGCTAAATATTCATCTCTCAGAGCAATTGACTCTCTTCAGATAGCTTGTGCAATACACCATAAATGTGAAGACTTCATTACAAATGATAAACGTCTCAGAGTAATAAAAGAAATACCAATAACACTCATTAAGAATTTATGATCGGAGAATACAACACCCAACGTCCGGGTATCATTTTAAAAGAATACGGACGCAACGTTCAGAAGCTGATCGAGTATATCAGAACTGTACCGGACAAAGAGAAGCGCACGGAGCTTTCATATACCTTGATCGAACTTATCAAGCAACTCACGCCCTCTATCAAAGAACAGGGTGATGATCCGCAACGTATGTGGGATGACCTGTATATCATTGCCGATTTCAATCTTGATGTAAACAATCCGTACCCGGTGCCGGAGCGTGAGATACTCTTCAAGAAACCGATGAAGGTGGAGTATCCGCAGAGCAACATCCGCTTCAAGCACTATGGTAAAAATATAGAGAAACTTGTAAAAGAAGCGTTGAAGAAGGAAGATCCGCAGGAGCGCCAGGATGCCATTATATACCTCGGCAAACTGATGAAAACTTTCTACGCTAACTGGAACAAGGAACCACTGGATGACTCGGTTATCCTTCGCGACATTCAGCAAATGTCGGGTGGTGCGTTGAACATGACGATCGATCGCGTACGCGAAGACAACCTGTTCGAGAAGCTATATAAGGAGCGCAAGAAAGTGAGACCTCAGGGCAACGGAGGTCACCAGCACCAGCGCCAGGGAGGACACCGCCCGTTCAATAAGAACAAAGGTGGCAATCAGAATTTCCGCAGAAGAAGAGATCAATAAAATTCAGCGGTATAACAATCTTATCAGGTACGATTTTGTCAATTAGGCATTGATAATAAGCTATTGTTTTTAAATGAGTGTATTCAAAATTAAAGGCGGGAAGAAACTAAAAGGAGAAATCGTTCCGCAAGGCGCCAAAAACGAAGCATTACAAATTGTAAGCGCGGTTCTTCTTTCAGCAGAACCCATTACCATTCACAACATCCCTGATATTGTGGATGTAAACAAACTGATCGAACTGATCGGTGATCTCGGGTGCAAAGTTGAAAAGCTGGGCACGGGCTCCTATCGTTTCACTTCGTCAGACATCAACACGAAATTCCTCGAGACGGATACGTATCGCAAGAAGGCGGCTGCGCTTAGAGGGTCCGTTATGTTGCTCGGTCCTATACTCGCGCGCTTCGGTAAAGCAAGTTTGCCGAAACCGGGTGGCGACAAGATTGGCAGACGCAGACTGGACACGCACTTCCTTGGTTTTCAGAAACTGGGAGCAAAATTCAATTTCGATTCAAGCGAACATCTTTTCCATATTGATGCTTCTGAACTTACCGGCTGCTATATGTTGCTGGATGAAGCTTCCGTTACCGGAACGGCTAACGTTGTGATGGCAGCTGTACTAGCAAAAGGTACAACAACTATATATAACGCAGCCTGCGAGCCTTACCTGCAGCAGCTCTGTATGATGCTGAATCGTATGGGCGCAAAAATCTCCGGTGTAGGTTCCAACCTCCTCACCATTGAAGGTGTAAGCAAACTCGGAGGAACAGAACATACGATGCTTCCGGATATGATCGAGATCGGTAGTTTCATTGGCCTCGCAGCTATGACGCAGTCTGAGATCACGATCAAGAACTGCCGCATCGACATGCTGGGTATCATTCCGGAT
>CBIHOZ010000150.1:0-18424 GCA_966211525.1 uncultured Chitinophaga sp.
GTCATCCTCTATAATATAAGTATTGTTCTTCTGCGCCCAGTTGAGCAATTGTATACGATGTGTTACGGGTATAGCGGCACCGGTGGGATATTGATGAGAGGGCGTAATGTAAAGCAGGTCTGCCCGCTCCTTCCTGAGCTGTACGAGGTCGATCCCCTGTGATGCCACGCGTATAGGCTTTACGTTGTATCCGAATTCCTGAAATAACATACGGGTACGTGTATACCCTGGCTCTTCAACTATAATTTTTTTGCAGGTGTTTCGCAGTACGAACGCCAGCCAGAACACGAGCGCACTTGCACCAGATCCGATCAGTAACCGCTCTGCAGTTGCACGCACGCCCCGGTATTGAAACAAATATTTAATGATCTGCTCTTTCAACGGATCATCCTGTTCATATTCCTGGTATTGAAAGCTGATACGATCAAGTGCCCAGTTACTACACTTGCGCCATTGCTTTACAGGAAAATGACTTTCATCCACCAGGTGTATAGATGTATTGTAGTCCGTTGACCTTTTTTTGCTTTTTAATTTATTACTTCTCGCTGGTAACGGATCAGCGAGAGGTAATTGCCAATCGGAGCGATCGATCTTTGCTACGTACAATCCTTTACGATGAACGTTCGTAACATACCCTTCGAGCACCAGTTGCTCATACGCCTTTAACACCGTGTTGTTCGCTATACCCAGCTCTTTGGAGAGTACGCGATAGGAAGGCAAACGCTGATTGTAAGCCAGTCGCTTCTGTAGTATCGCGGTCTTGTAGAATTCATAGATCTGCTCGTACAAAAGTTTGTCGGTATGGTGAATTGTCGGAATCATAACTGCACCCGTCAGAAAGTTAAAATCTGCATCCTGACACGGGTGCAAAGATAATCTACTTTTGATACATCAACACACACAAAACATGTACTGCAAACCCTCAAAACAATTGAATATGAATCGCAAAAAAATTATCTCAATCCTCCATCCGGGCACTATCCTCTTTCTCTTTGCAACGTTGCCGCTATGCGCGCAAATACCGAAAGACTTTAAGATGATCAACGCCACGATCAATGCGAAAGGTGACTTGGTTATCACCGCGTCCAAAACGTCCTCTGCCAGTGACTTTGATTTTCTGGCGGGTAAATGGACTATGGACAACAAGCGTCTGAAAACACGGTTGAACAACTGCACCGAATGGGTGGAGTATAAATCGGATGATGAAAATTTTGGACCTGTACTCAACGGTATTGCCAACATTGATATTTACCGAACATCTTACAACCAGGTAAATGATAAGCCATACGAAGGTCTTACTTTGCGTCTGTTCAATCCACAAACAAAACTATGGAGTTTATATTGGGTCGATAGTAATATAGGTGTGCTCGACCCTCCTGTGGTCGGTTCCTTTGAAGGAAGTATAGGAACATTCTATTGTAAAGATATATTTCAAGGTAAGCCAATCATTGTAATGTTTAAATGGGACAAGACTGATCCTAACAACCCGGTATGGAGCCAGGCTTTCTCTCCTGACAACGGCAAAACGTGGGAAATGAATCTCACCAACACATCGCATCGAATAACGCCCTGATTCGGCTACAGGATTGCAATATGTTTCATTTAAGAATTATATAGGACAATGACTATTCACCAGGCTACTATACACGACATTATACCCCTGGCTCACTTATTTGACGAGTACCGTGTATTCTATCAATACCCCAGCGATATACCCGGCAGCGAGATATTTCTCACTGACCGGTTATCGTCAAGCGACTCCGTCATTTATGTAGCACGCGCAGCAGACAATACACTCATGGGATTTGTTCAATTATACCCGCTGCTGTCTTCGGTGCGCATGAAGAAGCTTTGGCTGTTGAATGATTTGTATGTGCATCCCTCCTTCCGCGGGTTAAAAGTTTCTGTAAAACTGATCGATCGTGCAAAACAGCTTACCCGGGAAACACAGGCAGCCGCACTACTTTTAGAAACAGCAAAATCCAATACCATCGGTAATAACCTCTATCACCGGACAGATTTCGTATTGGACACTGATCACAACTATTATTCATGGAGTCATTGATATAGATATACCTATGAGCAGAATGATTCTCTTTTCACTGACGATCTTTATAACATTGACAGCGCAGGCTCAGTCCGGTAAAACTTTGGCACAGTCATTTGTACCCCGTACAATATCCAGTGACTCGATTGAATTCAACGCAGTCTTTTCACCTGATGGCAGGTCCTTTTATTTCACTCGTTCCGTGAACAAGCGTACGCAATTATACTATAGCATTCAAGCTGCAGGAGAGGAATGGTCGAGGCCCGAAGCACTCCCCTTTTCCGATACAAATTACTCGGATGCCGATCCTGCTTTCTCGCCCGATGGAGAGCTTTACTTTATTTCCAATCGTCCAACGCATCCCGGTGACACTATAAAAGACTATGACATCTGGAAAGTAACACGAACGAGCACACAACAATGGTCTCAACCTGTCAACGTAAAGGAACTGAATTCTCCGGAAGATGAATACTATATATCTTTTACGGCAAAAGGTAATGCGTACTTTTCTTCCTCCCGGAAGGGCGGATACGGAGAAGAGGATATATACTTTAGCAAATATGCGAACAATAAGTTTGAAGTGCCGGAGAATATAGGTGGTTCAATTAATACAAGCCGATCGGAGTATGATCCCTTTATAGCTGCAAACGGTTCTGCATTGATCTTTACCTCTTCCGGCCGGGATGATAGCTTTGGCAAGGCCGATCTGTATTGGTCTGTAAGAACAACAAAGGGGTGGCAGAACGTGAGTCATTTCAACGAAACGATCAACACCAGTACCCGAGATTATTGTCCCTCTATATCACAAGACAAAAGATATTTCTTTTACAGTAGCAGCGGAGATATAAAGTATGTTGCTATTGACTATCTGCCTGCCGAGCTCGTGAAGGGTATCAGATCAAAGTAACTATACCATTTAATTCACTTTATAAACTGGATAACCGCATTTGGCACTGGTCGCTCACCTGCTATCTTCTTGTCAACGACTTCAGTATTGTCCCAACGATGTTGTCCCATTTTGCTGAGATCGTTATATACACCGAGTAAGTTGAAACGTTCGAAAACAAAAGGTATACCTTCTGCCCCCAAAGGAGAATTTCGATTGGCAACGTGAAAATGAAGATGTGGCCCTGTGGTTTGCCCTGTAAAACCGAGCGAAGCAATCACGTCTCCCTTCCGGATTTTTTGTCCGGGCTTTACGCGCGTACTTCCGGGTTTTAAATGTTCGTAGAATACAAAATGATTATTACCAATGTCCAATACTATATAGTTGCCGGTTGCTTTTTCGGCAGGCACAGCGGGGTGTCTCGATATTGTGTCACTTTCTGAAAAATCATTGCGCACCGTTACGACTATACCATCGGCTACAGCAAGTACATCTGCTCCATAGCCGTACCAATTGGCAATAACATCGTCATTCTCTTTGGCGAATTTTCCCTTTTCATTTACCAACATAAAATCAATAGCGAAACGTCCGGGGATGCGGGCTTTACCATCGGTAGTATAAATTACCCGGCGATGTCCGCGTACCCATGCCGGATCGTAGATGGCTACCCATGGACCATTGCGCAAAGGTGCACCGAGAACAAGAGGCTCCCGAAGATCAACCGACCAACTTTCATCTTGTATCCGAACCAAAGATTTCTTTCCTTTCTCAAGGACCATACCTTCGATTATATGATGCACCGGAACAGCCAATTTATCCGCAACCAACTCGATATATACTATACTAACGGAACCAGGCTTTAACAGCAATGCATCGGAAGTCTGAGACACAACGGTCGGAACATACGCAAACCGTCTCTTCAAATCTTCAAGTCCAAACGAAGCGACTAAGGCCGAATCTTGGGCCGTGACCACACGAAGCGATTGGATAGCGATCGTATCAGTAGAAAAATTTGTAAGCATCAACTCATAATAAAATGTACTACTTCCCCCTATCTTAACCGACTTGGGTTGGTGAAGTATTCGCATGTCCAGGGAAGTCCGGTAACGCTGTGCATGAAGCGTTGCAACGGAAAATAGCAGAAAGCATATTACTGCAAATGTCCATGTTAGCTTAAATAAATTTCGCGGACTAATGAATGTGTTCATCAAACGAATATCGTTGGATTTTACATCAGAGCAACAAACTTCATCTGCAACATAAAAAAATTTAAATGTGATTGTCCGATCCGGCAATCCTTGTCCGTCATGCAGGCGAACATTTTAAAACCATTATAATTATGAAAGACTTTGTATTGATTTTCAGAAACAGCAGCAATCAGCATGCGAATCCGTCACCAGAGCAAATGCAGGAACGCATGAATTGGATGGGAAGCGTTGCCGCTCAAAACAAACTGGCGGACAAAGGTAATCGGCTATCAGCAAGCTTAGCCAAGACTGTAAAGCCTGGCAACATTGTAACGGATGGGCCATACGCAGAAACGAAGGAGTTTGTTAACGGCTACATGATCGTAAAGACAAACACGATTGACGAAGCGGTTGAACTGGCACAGGCTAACCCCATTCTCAAAGCCGGAGGTACGATCGAAGTGAGAGCTATATTAACTGCTGATGATAAGCGTTAACGTGAAGCAATAGCTTCTACAACACAGATCTGTACTGTAAATAGCTACCCGTATTAATCAACTAGCAATAATGACGGCCAGAACACACCGGCCGTCATTAATCTAATTAGCAATTACAATAATCTCATCCACAAAAATCCAGGCCTTACCACCCGCTCCGGAGTGCCATGCCGGGATAGGGCCAGCATTTTTGGCTTCGATGCGAATGAACCGCGCTGATTTTTCTCTCAGGACAGCTTCGTATGTTTTGATAGTAGATTTATCTGCCTTGGTAACAGCATTAAACTCTTCCTGCAACACCGGTATATATCTTTTACCATCAGTCGATATGGAAAAATTTACTTTGCCTGGCGCGAAGATCCAGGCGGATTGATCGTGCAGAAAATTAAGTTTGATGGAGTGGACTTTCTTTACACTTCGCAGATCGAGTTCCGCATTAAAATCGGTGCCTTCAAATCCGAGCCAGCGTCCGTCACGACCATTGAGTGAACCGGTAAGTTTATCAGTCAACGTTTTTTGTCCACGGGATCTATAATTCGCGTGCGGTGGATGTTGAAGTGTTATCAGCATTCGCTTTGGTACAGCCCGGTAATTTACTTGAGCAACTTCGCTTTTATCGAACCCATCTTTAATCGCTACAGCTTTTACAAACGTTGCTCTGTCTATTTTAAAAGGCTTGGTATACTGTATTGAGTTGGCGGTAGGCGTTCTTCCATCCAATGTATAGTATATAGATGCTGTTGAGTCAAAACAATGAAGCGAAACTTCAAGGGACTCACCTTCTTCAATCTCCGGTATAGCCGGCTCGATTAACGGTGGAGTACTTTGCTTGTTATCAGGTTTAGCGTAAACAAATCTCTCCGGTTGAATTATTTCACGCAATGGACTATCGCCTTGTTGGAAATATACTTCGACTGTTTCATCTGGAATAACATGGTCATACTGAAAGGTTATCGCATGGTATCCTTTTGTCAGATAGACAGCTCTGCCCTGTTCTACGATTTCATTGTCAATTAATATGCGCATCGAGTTCGCGGCATAGCCAAAGAACCGGTAATCATCATCCGTATCTATTGCTATATATCCATTCCACATTATACCGAATGTGTCAGCCGGCAGAGCTTCCGGTATGTGTATGCGAGTTTGTGGAGCTATGACCAGCGGTACATCATTTATCCAATGAAAGGGCGGAGTATTTTTATCTTTGCGAAAATATGAATACACCAAACCGTGTATACTTTTGTCCACCGTGTGAGAGGCATTTCCAGTTAGTGAAGTAATTCGTTTTGGTACAACCGGGAGTTGCATTTGCTTTCGAAGTCGGGCCATTGCCCAGCACCACCATGCCACTTGTTCACCGTTACCTGGATCTACAATCTTCCAGACACCTTGCTCCAGACTTTTAAGCTCTGTTTTAGTCAATGTATATATATCCTGAGGTGCTCCATTTGCAAGGTAAGCATTCTCCATATACAACGGTTGTTGATGTTGAACAACCCGTAGCATCGAGAATATATCATATAGCCTTGTCCATTCTTTTTCACGTGCAGCGTACTCCATCTCCCAAGCTATACCTTTGCCAATCATTTGTCCGTAGAACTCGCCATTCGGCCATGAATCAGTAGGCATCCATTTTACACCATTCCACGTCTGTATAGTTCTGCGCAGCTCAGCCACTGTATTTTCCAAGATGTCATGTGACAGCGGTTCCCATTGCGCAGCCACCGGTGACAGATTTACCCAGCCCATTCCGTAGAAAGGTATCTGCACGTTGTTTTCAGCGAGCAACAACTCGTAGTATACATCCTTGCCATCTATATTTTGTATGAAGTGCTTTCGTATACCCGAGCGCAGGATATCAAGTTTATCTTGCCAACGGGCGGCAGCATCAATTTCTCCTCTGCGTTTAGCTACAGGTATCATTGACTCCAGTGCAGCGCCCACAAAACATTGCGTCAGTAAATTATAATTGCTGGGTACAAGTCGTGAATGCTCAAAGGCATAGTTATAGACCAGGTCAGGGATAGCACCGTCTTCCTCTCTGCCAAAATATGGTTTCGAGACAGACCGGTTCATCAACGCAGCGGCTATACGCCAGGTACGATTTTCGAAATTCGTCTCGCCCCGATGCAGCGCGAGTTTCGCCCACGCTAAAATCACGTGTGCCTGCCCGTCAATCTGGTCTGTGCGACCGATAATTCTATAGGGATTATTAACAGAGTCTGCAGGTTTATCGGGGTATAGCTTCCGATCCAGTACATGAGGAACGCGCGTCATGCCATTGGTGTTCATGGCATCAAATACGCAGTTAATTAAGTGTTCAGCGTGCATTAGTTCTCCTGTCTCCAGCAGCAATGGAACCATCGCTCCTACTGTACGTGCATACATACCATCATACTGTCCCGTCTCAGATTCCTGCAAAAATCCATCAGCCTCAATACGATCTAACAGATTATAATATGTATTGGAATATAGTGTTTCAAAAAACTCAGAAGACAACTCTTTCTTAACCTCCTGGTAGCTGCCATCATCATCATGCTGACAAGAACAAACAAGCAACAGAAAGAGAATACCGGCAGAGACAGAACGCATGCTTTTTACGTGTTTAGGTGTTTAGGTGTGTATGTGTTTAGGTTGGAATGCAGTGCAGCTGTATAAGTGTATAGATGCTACGTGTTGCCGTGTATTATAGAGTACATCTATACTTCAACACATCAACACATCAACACAACGAACACAAACATATATCAACTTCCCAACATAAACACGTGCACACATACACACGTACACACTTAAAACACGTCTTACCTCGTAAAGCCGAGCTTGTCAAGTCCTTGCTGTACTTCGGGGGCTGACATGAACAGCTTCCACAACAGTCCGGAACGATAGTTCTCAATCATCACAATTATAGGACCTTGATCTATAGCAAGGTAACGCGGCTGATACCAATTGTGATGTTCACTAAAGGCATCGTAGAAACCGTATTCACCAAATGTCTTATCACCAAGATCGAAGTAAAAATGCTTCAACGCTTTCATGGACTCTTCCGGTGTATAAGGAAATGATGAAAGGGCTGCTGTAGGAGAAATAACTCCTAAATCTTCTGCCGGATTGTGCGCAGCGTAACCGTTGATCGAATAACTCGCTGTCAATCCCCAACTGTTTTCGCCATAGCCTTTATACTTCTTTGGGTTCTCAACACAATACTTGTAATTGATCAAAGTATGATTACGGTTATGTGTCCAATAGTCTGCGTAGCGATCTTTAAGATTATGCGGATCCAAGCCAAGATATGAATAGTGTGACCAGAACAACGGGCCGCCATATTGTTGTGCACCGTTATGGCGAAGATCGAGGTGGTAGCCGTATTGCTGATGCGTTGAATCATTACGCATACCGCCTTTACGTGCCCAGCCATCGTGATATACTTCTGCGGGTACCCCATGCGTTGGCGAGGCGGCAGCAAGTATATACATGATAAGACATTCGTTATAGCCTTCAACTGCAAAGTTCATCACCCATGCTTTGTCGGGTGACCAATGCCAGTATAAAACATTCTGCTTATTCTTACGATGCCAGTCGAATTCTACCTCTCGCCAGAGTTTATCGATACGGCCCGCTAAAGCTTTCTCCTGATCATTACCATCTTTGAAGTATTGTCTCACACATAACAAACCTTGCAGCAGATAGGATGTCTCAACCAGATCTCCACCATTGTCATTGGGACTGAACGGTTTTACTTTACCGGTTTCACCATTCCACCAGTGCGGCCATACACCGTGAAAGCGATCTGCTTTTTCAAGCCACGTTATAAAATGCGTGAGGCGTTCGAGACCTTGTTCGCGCGTTATGAAACCACGCTCGATGCCAACCAGTATAGCCATCACACCAAAACCTGTCCCACCGGAAGTAACAATATGTTTGTCATTTTCAGGATATACATTATCGGCATGAAAGCGTTCGCGCGCAGCACCACTTGTAGGTTCAGCACCATTCCAGAAATACTGAAAGGTTCTCGCTTCAACAAGTGTCAGCAATGAATCATCGCTGATACGTGCCGTTGTATCAGTCGAAGCCGTCTGTTGTTCTGTCTTCCTGGGCGTACACGAAGCCAGTGCGGCTACTACTACTAAAAAGTAAATGAAATTCTTTCTGAGCATGGTATCCATGTTTTCGTTTGGTTGTATAATATTAACAAGAGCAGAAATATGTCAGAAATCCTGCAAGAGCTGAAACATATCAACACAAAGCGTCTTAAAAAACTATATACCGTGCGATTCGCTATGAATACTTTTTATAGATAAAAAACATTCGCTCAAACGGTTTCAGCATCTTTGCAATAAAGTTATCAAAGTGATTTTGCACTAAAAAAACAATCGCGAAAAACTGTTGAACCCGGTTAATCAAGCATGGCAACAACTCTGGCCGGAGCAGCCGAAGCCCCAACGATCTTTAACGGAAACACAGCAACTTTGAATCCGCTATACGGCAAGGCATCCAGGTTTACGAGTTGCTCCATGTGACAATATTCCTTTTGCTGCCCCACGAGATGAGCTTTCCAGAAAGCATGGCGATCATTATTCTCTTTAGCTTTTTTGATTTGATGTGTAAGTGGCAAGTCCCAACCCCAAGAGTCTATACCCATCACTTTTATACCCTGGTCGATTAGCCATGCCGTTGCTTCGGCACTCATGCCGGTACCGATATACGGAAAATTTTTTGTTCCGTTAAATTTATCACGACCGGTCTTGATCAGCACGATCATGCCGGGACGCAATACGAGGTTCTCTTTCTTCAAAAAACCATCAATGTCTTCGACCGTAATGGCATCGAAGTCGGCCTTATGTTTCATGTCGATTACTATACCATCATTAAAACACCACTCCAACGGCACCTGGTCGATTGTTTTGGCAGGCTCTCCATTGCATGTTGGTGAATAATGCCAGGGAGCATCAATGTGCGTTGTTGCATGGACACCCATCTTCTCAATCGTGTCATCAGCCCAGCCTTCAAAGCCTTGCGGAAATAAACGAAACGGCAAACCCAATAAGCGGATGAGCCATTTTGCTTTACCATGTGGCTTGTGTTTAATCTTAACACGCATAAACCAGGGATCATTTCGATTGAACTGAACGGGCTTTGACAAATCAATAATCTTCATTTGATAAACGTTGTTTATATATCGATGTACAAAAGAAGCAAATTTATACTCTCATTGTATATGATATCACAAACTATATATACCATTCTTTTAAATTTATTAAAGGTATACTATATCAAAGCGCTATGAAGATAATATATACCCTATATGATCGTACAAAAAATACATTGCAACTGACGTAATGGGATTTTATTGTACAACGTCTCTGAAAATTACTATATTATATAACTATAACACGCTTGGCTTATCGTACATTAATCTGCTTAAAGTTCCATTCGTACAGTTTTTTGGTCGATTGGTATAGTTCTCGCAACTATAACAGTGGCTATAATTAGGATTCTTCATGAAGTCTTCTGAGATTTACAACTCTATTCGCCCGCAACCCGCCTGTTAATAAACAAATCCAACTGCTAATGGTAAATCATGAAACATTACTGGTGTTGCGCTTTACTCTTAAAAATTCTGAAGGATATTTCTGTCATATTGAATCCGCTAAATATAGCAGGGTTATAACAGTCGCCGATGTGTCACGCGAGTTCTTTTTCCGATATGTATTGGACCTGATACGTGAGGAATTTGAACCGGCACGCACACGGCTCGACATTACTCTGGACGACCAGGAAATACCGGTTGACACGGAACTTATGAAGGATTTTCTAATGGTGGCGCTCTGAGGTGGCTGCCAATCAAGTTTACTCAATAATTTCAAAATAGACTTTCAATGCCTATATTACACGGGCAGTTGTATAGCAGCGTTCGTCCGTCTAAACACACACTGAGACACCCAGAAAACTACTTTCATCGTACCGTTTTTTTAAAGTGTTCGAATCCGCTTAATTTTGTCGATAACGTTTACCTATCCGGGCATGAATTGTGGCAAGGCTTTCGTTTTAATCTGCTTCCTGAGCTGTATTTTCCGTATTGCCGCTGCCCAATCAAAAATTACGGATAGCCTGGAAAAGGACCTCGTCAAAGCCACGGGAGAACAACGGGTAAATATTCTGAATCAACTCACCTACGAATTTATTACGCACGACAATGCCAAGGTTGTTCGCTACGGTGATGAGGCTATTCGCATCAGCCAGCAAATCGGCTATACAAAAGGTGAAGCTATAGCACATACGTATCGTGGCGTATTTGAATATCTGTCTGGACAATTCAAAGAAGCGCGTGCTGAGTTACATCGTGGTCTCGCACTGTCCATTCAGGCGGGCGATCGGGCCAACCAAGGATATACTTTGCTACAACTGGGGGTGTGTTCGCTGGAAGAAGTAGAAAAAGATTCAGCGCTATATTACTTTGAGAAGGCCTATACTATTTTCAAAGATAGCACCAACGCTCTTACACTGTCCAAAATATACCGGAACATGAGTGCGCTTTATGGACAGCGGTATCAATATGACAAGCAGGAAATTTACCTCGACCGTGCCATTGCTATACGGAGGTTATTAAACGATGATATACTGCTGGCCGATGCGCTGATTCTGAAAGCTGGTAATATACTTGCATCCGGAGAAATTGGTGAAGCCGAAAATCTTCTGAACGAAGCGGAGCAATTGGTGATCGCGCATACAGAAGATAAAGAAGATCTTCATGACGTCCGGCACCTGCGTGCGCTTATACTTTTCCGTAAAGGTAAATTTGACGAAGCACTTATATTGTTTGACTCTGCCCGCAATTACTACTTCAGTAAATTTCTTATCCGAAAATATATAACGTTGCTTACCGATATGGGCAAAGTATTTTCTGATCGCGGAGAGTATGAACTGGCGCTGAACAATCTATACGATGCACTTCGTCTTAGTAAGGAACATGGCTTTGAAGCCGATACCTATATTATACGCAATCGTATAGGATGGGTAAATTTTCATTTGGGAGACATGACACAAGCGTTGCGTCTTGCAAACGAAGCGTTGCACGATGGTCCTAAACGACAACTTGAAGGGGATCTCGCAGAAGCTCTCATGCTGAAAGGCGCTGTGCTCACGGATATGTATAAATATACCGAGGCAAAAGCATCACTCGATTCTGCATCGCAGCTCTATACCCGTCTGCGAGATGACAGGGGATTATGTGAAGTACTGATGAATCTGGGCTATCTGAAAGCACGGCAGCAGCAGTATACCTCTGCCCTCACCCTCTACCAGCAAAGCATGCAGCGCGCTGAAACTTCCAACTATGCTTACGGATTGGCCCGTTCCCGCTGGGGAACCGGTGATATATATACTCATCTCGGTAATTATAAAAATGCAGCGCACCTGCTTGATCTGTCGGAGCAATACTGCAGGATGGCGCATGCGAATGAATTACTCCTTCTGAATTACAATACACGCAGAGATTTACTCGCGGCACAGCAACGGTACAAAGAGTCGCTACAGTATTCGATGATGGCTACAGCATTGAAAGATTCTATTCATCGTACAGACCTTGCCCGCAGGTTTATAAACCTCGAGAAGACACAAGAGATCGAGCAGCGCGACCGAAACATCCAGGAGCTGCAAAAAGATAAGCAACTCGCACAGGACAAAATTCATTTGCAGGAATCGCGTTTGAGACAACAGTATATGCTAATTGCTGCAGGTGTAATATGCATTGCGTTACTGGCTATAGTAGCCACGCTATATTATCGGTTCTACAGACGAATCAAAGTTCTCAATGTAATTATCACCGACAAGAACAAGCGTATACAGGCACAGGCGCATAAACTTCAGGACATGAATGCCGAACTGAAACATTTATACCAGGAAGTGTCAGAACAAAATGAAGAGATACAGGCACAATCCAACAAGCTTGCCGAAAGCAATAAGAGCATCAGTGACCTGAACAGGAACCTCGAGAGAATTGTAGCTGAAAAAACACAAGAGTTGAGCACTACCAATGAGGAGCTGGTGCGCTATAACAATGAATTACTGCAATTCTCCTATACCGTGTCTCATAACCTGCGCGGACCTGTAGTGCGACTATTAGGACTTGCCGGATTAGCACAGACCGAACAGGAACTTGCACAGGCAAAGCAATGGATTGACATGATGGTGAAGACAGCTGAAGAACTCGACCTGATTATCAAAGACCTGAGCAAAGTACTCGATCTGCGAAACGACCCCGACCGATATCTTGAACCCGTAGACTTCGAAAAAGAATGGAAGCAAAGTATAAGTCTGCTACAGGATACTATCACCGGTCAGGAAGAAATCAAGTATGACTTCAGCGCGTTACCCAACATCACAACGGTGCGTGCTATGTTGCAAAGTACATTTTATAACCTGCTAAGTAACGCCATTAAATTCAAGTCACCCGACCGTAAACTTGTTGTTACTGCTACCAGCAAGCGGGTAAACGGTCACGCCATCATCGAAGTCCGCGACAACGGACTTGGCTTCGACACTAAACTATACCAGGAAAAAATATTCAAACTATATAAACGATTTCACTCCCACGTAGAAGGTCGTGGTATAGGACTATATTTGATCAAAGCACAAATCGAAGCGCTGCATGGCACAATTACGGCAGAGTCTCAACCGGGCGAAGGTTCTTTGTTTCGGGTGAGTTTGCCGTTGCATGAAGAGTAGAGGCAATATTTAACATCTGAAATGGATAGTAGTCAGTAGATCACTGATAATTTTGATTTCATATAATATTGGTTAAGTTTACCGAGCAGCTAGATGTTGATTGGTAATATACCAAGGCTGCAACACTTCGGGTGCATTCATATGATACGTTATTAATCGGGTGTAATGCTATACAATGACTCAACTAGGTGGTTTGCTCGTGTTTCTTCTTCCACTTTTTATAATTCGCAGCCAACAGTTTTATAGCAGCCCGTATTGTAGGTGCCCAGTAATTGCGCACGCCTATACCATCCGGCGCAGTTGTATACCGTTGTGAAATCAATACTTTCCGGGTTGCAATGTCGAATATGACCGCGATGTGTACACCCTGTTTTTTTGTTTTATTGTAACGTTCGGCAATAAATACGATTCCGATACCCTCGCTCTTAATTGATTCGTAGGCAGCTACCATTGCAGCAATATCAGATTTTCGTAGCGTACTGTCGCTCGGTACAAAGCGAATATTCGGTGTTGATAGCTCATTTAACTTTGACACGGAAGTAACATCAAAATTTACCCTGCTCCTCTGTAACGCTGCTGCCACATTATACTTCTCTGCCTCGACTAGAATCAGTGTATTCCATCCCTTGTAATAATCATGCAGATCCTTCTCACCGAATGTACCAACCATTTCTGAACGAGTATAGTCAATACCATACCAGGTAATTTCGGTATCGGTAAACAGATCATGCAGTGTATATACCTTCTGCGATAACGCAGGCGAATGCGTCAGCGTAACCAGGGTGATAAGTGTTATTATGAAAGAGCGCGGCATAAATACGGTAGAGCTGATAAAAACAGCAGTACAATTATAAGTTAAATATAGTTATACCACGAGTATACTATTTTTTATTCACTTCCGCTACCATATCCCTGATCTCCCGGATAACAAGTTCCGGTTCATCAGCATGAATGTGATGGCCGCTTTTGTTTGTGATGATGTGTTTAATCTGTGGAGCATCCTGCAGCCACTGTTTGTGGAGATATACTTTGGCATCTGTGGCACCTCGTAAAAAAGCAAACTGAGAGGGCGGCATATTCGTTGCTGTTAGCACCGTGACCGGTATATTATCTGGCATTTTCAATTTTTGCATGATCTCCTGACTCGCTTGAAATTGCTTTGATTCTTCTCGCTGGCCTGGCGTCCACAACTCATTACTAGCTTCCCATTGCTTGCGTAAACTGTCAAATTGAAATTTTTCATGATCACTAAGATGCCTCTTAATTTCTTCATCTTGCCACTCCGGAGTCGCATCAATCAGTATCAATCCAGCAGTCTCCTCTGGATATTCGTGCGCAAAGTACCGCACCATATGTCCACCGTAGGAATGTCCCACCAGTATATAGGGCGGTGCTATAATTTCCTGCGCTAATAAGATGTGTAATTCACTGGTAATGTTCGCGAGACTTCTTTCGCTATCAATTTGTTCCGAACGACCTAGTCCCGCGCGGTCATATGACAGCGTCTGCGTAAATTCACTCACTCCTTTTTGCACAGCACGGAAGGTTGTAAGATCCGTGCCAAAACCTGCTACAAATACAACCGCCGGTTTGCCTTTACCGAGCTCCAGGAGATGCAATTGTTTACCCTGAATGTTTGTGAATCGGTCGCTGTCTTTAGAGTGACAGGCCGCGAGGATTATGAGTACAACAAAAAGCCTCTTCATATAGGTATAGTTTGAAACATCGCATCAACGTCTCTCCACGTCACAAACCTATATATACTCAGGCTGTCGTCAGCTCAAGTACATTGGTCACCGGCAATTCAGAAGACAGTAAAGCAACGCGTTCGGTGTTTACAGGAATTGTTACCGTAAAAGTAGTAAATACATTTGGCTTTGTCTCGATATCGATGCTTCCGCGTAACGCCTGAATCGATTTGGATACGAGGTAAAGTCCTAATCCATTACCTTTAGAATATTCGTTCCCGACAAAAAACATATCCCACAACTTCATTTGAATTTCTTCCTTAATGCCAATACCATTGTCCTGTATCTCAAGCGCCAATTTATTGTCCGTTACCTTCGCCCTCACATATACCTGTGCAACGTTGTCTGTTTTTATACCAGAAAAGAACAATGCATTATCAAACAGGTTATATAGAATCGTATCAAAAAGAGCAGGATATGAATGAAACGCCAAGTCATTCGGAAAATCAAATATCACATCAATTTTATTCTCGGTAATAACCTGGGCAAATTCACGCTTTAATGTCTCCGCCTTCTCGAAGAATCGTATCAGTGAATAGTTACTCGGTTGATTAATCTCATTGATCACGCGCAACTTCTTCAGCATTCGATCCATGCGCACAGCTGTGCTTGACATCCGCCTCACCAGTTCCGGCAGCTCGGAGCTGTCGCTATACATGGCTATATTACATAGCCCCATGATAGAGCAGATTGGTGTTCGCAGATCATGAGATGCACGGTATAGGAATATATCCATCTCACGGTTCGCATTGATGAGTAATTTTGTGCGCTCTGAAACAAGCTCTTCAAGATTTTCATTCATGCGCCTGATCTCGTCATTCGCCAGGATAAGACTTTTCTGCTGACGTTCAAGTTTCATGCGCAGGTAAATCAGGAAGATCAACAAAACACCAAATACCAACGCAATTGAAACAACAATCAGAAGATTTTTCCGAAAAGCACGCTGTTCTTCCAGACGCTTGCTTTCACTGATCTCCAGTTTTTGTTCCAGGTTTTGAATATCAAAGAACGAAGACTTCAGTGATGACAAAATCGTCTTATAGCTCGTCAAGTTCTTATAGAATTTATCTTCGTTCTCTGTGAGCACATGCTCGAGCATGTTTAAATCTTCAAGTAACCGGTCGCGTGTCGGTTGATCGAGGCTCGCGGTACCATCCGCAAGTTTTTCATTGATGATTTGAATCTTGCGGTCGAAGTCTGATCGAAGGTCATCCAATAATTTATTTTCATAACGGGCCTGCTCCAACAGGTTTGTTACATCGGTTCTTACAAAAGACGAGTCAGATATCTTGCCTATAAATCTGTTCTTGCTTTCCTCCGTTTCCAATTGTCTCACTAATTGATGAAACTTGGCGTCAATCTTTTCCTTGGTTTCCTTTGGCAAGGATGCAATTTCATAATTCTTAAACACTGCATAAAACACGGTTAACGAACGGATCGAATCCAGTTGACTGATATCAAAATTTCCAAGCAGCTCTTTACTCACCGTGTTGTCATGACCAGCATTCTTGTTTTTCCGCACAGCTTCTACAACAAGTGTCCTTCCATCTTTCGATGATGCATTCATTTGCTGTATCTTATATCCATCAACAGAAAATTGTTGTGCACGGGGCAACTCTTCGTTCAATGCCAAGGGTAACGTAAATATACCCTGCGAATTAGTCACTGCATCGATCGTCTTAACACCTCGATAAACCACGGTGACGTTGGCGACTGGCTTACTATCTGCACTCATCACAGAGATTGTCATGCTCTTGTAACTCTTTTTCCGAATGATGATGGAGAGAATACCTTTGCTATAGTTCCATGATTCTGCTTCCAATGTCTCATCACTTACCTTAATGGATTTAGGGGGAAGGTCTTCCTTTGCTATTTCATAGAACACACCGCCTTTATTGTCGATAGCGATATACTCCTTTCCATTGACTGAAACTTTAACATTGGCAAGTGCACCAAGTTGTTGGTCAAATGCCTTTATCTGTACCAGGTTTTTATCCTGTGCGCGTGCAACAACACTAACAGCAATCATCAATCCCAGCACGACACTATATCTTATATACTTATTCATAATTTCCTGTTGACGGATTATTTGATCAATCCCGGTTGCGTTGTACTTTTAAAAGCGTTCTTCACAACCACAATCTCATATATATTTTCAGCGGCCTTCCGTTTTGAAAGCTCAAGTCCGACCGATACTTCATCTCCGCTTCGCGGATCAACTACCTTAATTCTATATTGACTGGAGTAAGGAACAGTCAGTAAAAATGCTCCGTCAGCATCGGTCGTGGCTTGCCCAACCGCTATATTCCTGTGGTTGTCTATCAGCGACAATTGTGCATTTGGGAAAATCCTGAGCTCTGAAGAATCCCTCCAGCTCTCTGCTTTATACTTCAATACTCCTTTTACAACCAATGGGTATGTCTGCATATCAATCTTCAATTCATAGATATCATCATTTCCATTAGCTCTGTTGGACGTAAAATAACCCTGTGTACCATCATCATCCAGGTATATACCGAAATCATCTGCATGAGTATTGATAGGATATCCGAGGTTGGTAACCTCTGGTGTATTGATATCCGTTATAGCTGCTTTAAAGATGTCCAAGCCGCCAAGACCTGCGTGACCGTTTGATGCAAAATATAGTATACTGTTAAAATCAATGAATGGAGATAATTCGTCACCTGCAGTATTAATCGACTCACCAAGGTTTACAGGTTTTGACCAACGACCATTTACGAAATCAGAGCGGTAGATGTCCTTCCCTCCCGCTCCACCTTTCATATCTGAGGAAAAGTATAGCGTCTTTTGATCCTTGCTCATTACAGGATCTGTAATAGAATACTCGTTGCTGTTATAGGGAAAAGACTGCGTTATACTCCAAAAACCATCCTTCCGCTCGCAAAATTGCAATTGCAGCGTACGTTTGGTTTTGTCTTTAATTGATGATGTTCCTGTAGACGTATACAGCATTTTTTCACGATCATATATAGCGATCGAGCCTTCATGAAATCTGGCATTCAACTCGCGGCAGAACAAGGCAGGTGTACTATTGTATACGCGTTGGTGATGCGTTGTATCTGATATCGATTCACTGAAATATACCCGGTAGAATGATTGATCGTTCGCACCTGCGCTCTTGATAAATCCCTTGCGTTGTCGATTAGAGATAAAAATCAGGCCGTCTTCATATGGAACAGCACCGAACTCTCCGGATGGAGTATTAATGTTCACCAGCCTTACCGTGTAGTGAATAGAGTCTTCGTAGAGGAATTCACGATTCCGGAGTTGCCAGATTTTCCGCATGATAAGAGGATCCGATGGGTTCT